>JBGSKE010000029.1:0-9385 GCA_041741355.1 Negativicutes bacterium
GCCTCCGGTGCTTTTTCGTAGACTTTGCCCAGTTCGTCGAGTTCGAGCACCTGCTTTGGGCAAAACGCCACGCAGATCCCACAGCCTTTACAGAATTTTTTGTTGATTGTTAGTGCCAAGGTTACGCCTCCATTTCAAAAAGAATTATTTTGTTGCAATCAAAGCAAGCCAGCTTGGTTAGAAAAACTTGTCCGTTATTCAGCTCTCAAGTGCATACGCTTGCGCTTTGCCAACTGAAAAAACAGAACGCCAGCAAGCATGCCAAAACCAACCATATCCGTATAGAGCCCCGGATAGATCAGGGTAAGCCCGCCAAAGAACGCCACCAAGCGTATCAATGGATTTGCAGGCGCCAACAAATAACCAATCATCGCGGTTCCCAGTCCAATCATGCCAATGACTGAGGTAACGAACGCCCATACAAGTTCCGTCGGCGTGGTGTTGATCATCAACAGGGCCGGCGAAAGAACAAATACATAGGGGATGACAAAAGCTGCGATTGCAAGCTTTGAGGCCGCTACTCCCGTTTTCATCGGATTGCCGCCGGAAATCCCGGCGCCGGCGAATGCAGCCAACGCTACGGGGGGCGTCACGTCGGCGATAATGCCGAAATAGAAGACAAACATGTGGGCGGCCAGCAGGGGAACACCCATCTGGATCAACGCCGGAGCTGCTATCGTAGAAGTAATGACATAGTTAGCCGTCGTAGGAACTCCCATTCCTAAAATAATTGACGTAATCATCGTAAAGAACATCGCCGGCAACAGCATGCCGCCAGCCAAGTCAATCAACGCGCCGGCCAACTTTAGTCCGACGCCGGTCTTGGTCACGATGCCAATAATAATACCGGCTGAGGCGCAAGCAATCATGACTCCCAAAACGCCTT
Organism: Negativicutes bacterium; assembly: GCA_041741355.1. GTDB lineage: Bacteria > Bacillota > Negativicutes > UBA1444 > UBA1444 > UBA1444. The sequence continues at coordinate 887 of JBGSKE010000029.1, forward strand.
TGGCCCCTTTTTCGAGTCCATATACGATTTCAATCGGCTTCATTCGGGTCGATGCTCGCAGGAAAGAAGCGACAATCGCCAACAGAATGGCTGCCAATGCCGCCCGAGTGGGAGAATATCCCGCGACAAGCAAATAAACGATCCCTATCAACGGCAATGCCAAATGACCGCGCTCAAAAAGCAGTTCTTTAAATTTAGGCAGTTGGTCCCTGGGAGTGCCCTGAAGACCATGCTTTTTCGCTTCCAGATGAACTCCGATCCATATGCCTGTGAAATAAAGTACTGCTGGAATAGCAGCTGCCTTTACAACTTCAATATACGGCACTCCGATGAATTCAGCCATCAAAAACGCGGCAGCGCCCATAATCGGCGGCATTAGCTGTCCACCAGTCGAAGCTGCCGCTTCCACGGCGCCGGAAAACTCTTTTGAATAGCCCATTTTTTTCATCATTGGGATCGTAAAACTACCGGTACCGACAACGTTACCGACTGAACTTCCGGAAACCATTCCCATCAAGCCACTGGAAAGCACTGCTACCTTCGCCGGACCGCCTGCTGCCCAACCAGCGATGGCATTGGCAATATCGATGAAAAACTTGCCCAATCCGGTAGTTTCCAGATAAGCGCCAAATAAGATGAACAAGAAGATAAACGTAGACGAAACGCCAAGCGGAATACCGAAAACACCTTCGGTGGTAAAGTAAAGATGAGATACCACATCCCCCACATCCAAGCCTCGATGCGCCAAGATATCAGGCATATACGGACCCGCGAAGCCATAGCCCATGAACAACAAAGAAACAATGACAATCGGCCAGCCAACAACACGACGGGCGCCTTCAATAACCATAATGATGCCCAATGTACCAACCACCATGTCCGCTGATGTAATCTGCCCGGAACGCAACACCAATTGTCCATAATTAACTACAACGTACATGGGAAGCGCTGCGCCAACTATTGACAGGAAAAGGTCAAACGGATGAACGCTGGTTTTCGACCAGGATTTTCGACTTGGATACAATAAAAAGATCAGTGCCATGCCAAAACTGAGGTGGATTGCGCGTTGCAGATGCGCATCCATAACCCCAAAGATCGAAGTGTATAATTGAAACAATGAAAAAGTAATGGCAATTGCACTGACGATCAGCGCCATGAGGCCACTCAAGGTTCGGGTGTTGGATTCGGAGTCATACTTGCGAAGGACCGCCTCGGCATCTTCCTGCGCTTTTCTGAGCATTTCCTGTTCATCCAGCGTTTGATGGTCTACCGGATTTTGCGCCACGTATTTCCCTCCTTTATTTATCGTTTACGCCTCTTGTTCTTTGTATACATTATATTCTATGTAGTCAAACTATTCTACGCTATTTTTTAAAATCTTTTCGCACAACTACCAGCGACCCTGCCGGATACCACTGATAAATCGGGTAAGATTTGCTAGCCACTTCCACTGACACCCCTGCCTCGGGGCCGACCCGAAGCCTGATATCCTTGTATTCACGGTGTAGATTTTCCAGCACCAGCCACCCGCCTGCCACGGTCAGCTTGCCTTCCTCCGGCAACGATGGCAATCCCACACCATAGGATTGATAGGCTGTTGAAATTAGCATCAACCTGCCATCATCGAGAATACGAAAGGTTTCGACAACCGGTGTCTTTTCAACCGAGTGAGTGTACCGCAATGAAAAAGTCCTGTTCTGGCCAAGTTCAATGAACCGTTCAGTCTGTCCCGGAGATTCCAATACTAAGCGGTCTGCTGGAGAGCAGCCCGTCGTGAGAACAACCATAAAACAAACCAGCAACAATCGCAAAACGTTTTTTCTGTACGAAATCAATACACATTCACCCGCAAAACGCCGGGAACCGCAAGCGGTTCCCGGCTCAGCATTGAGTCTATTTATGGTTGTTGTCTATTTTTCTTTGAAGAATTTGTCAGCGCCGGCATGGAGTTTGATTCCCATTCCTTCAAGCGCAGTTGCTTTCTGAACATTGGCGCCCTGAGCATGGGCTACTTTAATTCGATCAAGATTCGAATAGATAGCTTTGGTCATTTTGTAAACCAGATCAGCGTTAACTTTGGAGCTGGTGACCAGCATCGCTTTGACGGCAACGGTTTGCACATCGGCAGCAACGGTGGGATAAGTTTTCGCTTTGATGGTCTGCTTGGCATAGAACGGATATTTTTTGATCAGCGCTTCTGCTTTATCGGCAGGAATGCTAACCAGAGCGACCTTATGTTGGGCCGCGATATCCTGAATCGCCGCAGTCGGAGCGCCGGCAGTTACAAACGCGACGTCGATGTTGCCGTCTTTCAGCCCGTTGGCCGCTTCACCAAAGGACAGATATTGCGGTTTGATGTCAGCATAGGTAATGCCAAAGATTTCCATGATTTGACGGGCATTGGCTTCAGTACCGCTTCCCAGCGCACCAACGGCAACCCGCTTGCCTTTGAGGTCGGCAACGGTTTTGATGCCTTTGCCTTCGATCGTTACGATTTGGATGGTCTCATTGTACAGTGAGGCAATGCCCTGAATTGCTTCCACTTTTTTGTCTTTGAACATTTCGGTTCCTGTTGAGGCATAATAAGCGATATCATTCTGAACTAGCGCCAATTCAACTTTTCCGTCTTTCAGCAAGTTAATATTGGCAACGGAAGCACCAGTGCTTTGAGCGCTGGCATTCATGCCGGGAATATTCTTGTTGAAAATTTCAGCCATCGCGCCGCCCAGCGGGTAATATACTCCCGCCGTTCCGCCTGTTGCCAAGTTAACGAATACTTTTGCCGGAGCCGCCGGAGCCGCCGGTTTTTTGTCGCCGCCGCCGCAACCGGCCAATAGCCCGATTACCAGCATACATACTACGAGAAGCGCAAACGATTTTTTCATGTGAAACCTCCTGATTTTAAATATGTTTCCGGGACCTCTCTGACATGACCGTTAGCAGGCATCGCCTCCCTCGAAACAAACGTCGCTAAGATTGATAACATTGTTATTAATTCCACAAACATTTTCATTTCCCTGCAAAGCAACGGATTAAATATACATAATTTTGCCGCAAACTTCACCGCCTGCAACAATAATCAGGATATAGCATATCCTGATATAGACAGCTCGCTTGTGCGTTCGCTGGACAGTCGTGCTATAATAGCTAGGAAAACTTCAGAAAGAGGTCATGCAATGTTTGAATTTGAAGCAGGCAGTCTCACCCTCAAAGTCGCCAAAACACTCTGGTATAACATCTATCGCGGTGCAGTCCATGGTGCTGCGGGTGAATATGTCGCAACGCTACGCATCATTCCCGGCATGCCGCTGGACCGCAGCGAAGTCCCCGACGACGCCCCGGAAGCGCGCCCTTACCTGATTGTCATCGTCGAAGACGCTAGCATCGACCTAACCGAGTTGGTACATTTTGAATCGGCTGTAACGGAATCGCTGCTGCAAACATTGTCCCGCGCAACATTCAAGCCGGAATTCATCCAGTTTTTTTATCCGACGCCTTCCATTGACGAGCCGGATGGCTTGTTGTCCTAACCTATGTAACGAATTGGATTACCGGATTCGCATCACCAATTTATCCGCCACTGCCGCCAACTCGATCAGTTTTTGCTGGTCCTGGGGCGGCAATTTTTCGACCATTTTGCGCTGCACCACTACATAGCCGGTATCGCCTTTGCGCAATAAGGCGCTGAGTTGGTCGCCGGTTTTAAATTCCCGGCCAAACTTCTCCGCATAGAAGGCCAGCCCCGGTTGCAGAAATTTTTGCACGTGGATGGTGGAAGCTCCGTCATATTGTTTGAGGAACTCCGCGGCAACTTCCCGTGAGGCAAAATACGGCGATAATGCCGGCATCAATAGCGAAGTGACAATCGTCACGAACAGAGCCATGCCGACCACTTGCACGGCAACAGCATTGCCGGTGCGACGACGCCAGAAAAAGAAAGCCGACAGGCAGGTCATTGCGAAGATTACCGCAGAACAGCCGAGCACCCCGGCTTCCAGATAAGGCATGGTGTCGAGCGCTTTGAACAAACCAAATATCAGCGCCGAACCCAGCAATACGGTAATCAGGGTAGCTGCGATACGCGGTTTTGCCCGGCCCCGTTCCATCATCTGATCAATATACCAACCGGCAATTACCGCCAAGGCCGGGAACATCGGCAAAATATAGGACACCAACTTGGTCGCGGAGATAGAGAAAAATGCAAACACAACTGCCGCCCAAACGGCAAAAAACAATAATAGTGGTCGTTCACGACTGTTACTGGTCACTGCCGCCCAGAGCGACTGAACCAGAATCGGTGTCCAAGGAAAAAAACCAACCAGCAGGACCGGAATAAAATAGTACCAGACAGCACCTGACGCATGCTCTGGTGAAGTAAACCGGGTCACATTATGAAAACCGAGAAACGTATCAACAAACGCCGAACCGTGGAAGTGCGTCATTAATAAATACCAGGGCGCGGCCACCGCTGCAAACAGCAATATTCCCGGCACGACCGACATCCGTGGCAATTCACTCCAACGATTCATCAGCAGGATATACAAAAAAGCAATCGCACCAGGGAAGAACAGGCCGATCGGCCCTTTGGTCACTACAGCCAGCGCGGCAAACAAATAAAACATCCAATAACGTTTTTCGAGGAACGACAGCAATGAAATCATCAGACATAAATTCAGCGTCATGTCAGTAACCGCCGCTTTACCCAGATAGAAATACTCCAGACTGGTCACCAGCACCAGCGCACTAAAAAAGCCAACCCGCACATTAAACAGGCGTGAAATTGAAAAGAACAGAAATAAAACACCGGTCACCGCCAGCAGCGCAGACGGGAATCGCGCCGCGAACTCACCCATGCCGAAAACTTTGGCCGATGCCGCCACCAGCCAGTAATACATCGGCGGTTTGTCATACCAATAGTCGCCATAAATCCGAGGCGACAACAAATCGCCCGCCGCCATCATCTCGCGCGGCGTCTGCGCATACACCGGTTCATCCGGGTCCAATAGCGGATAGCTGCCCAACTGAAAAAACATGATGAACAGCGCAATAAATAAAACGCAAAAGAACTCGGCGCCAAAACGTCTCAAAGGTTTGTCCTCCTAAATGCTTTATAAGTTCGGGCCAGCCCTGCGCGCAAGTCTGTCCGAGGCCGCCAGTCCAATGCCTCGCAAGCTTCACTGTTGCGCAGCATCGAACGCAGGATGTCGCCGGAACGGGCCGGTTGATATACGGGGCGCCCTTTCCAGTTGGCGATTTCGCTCAACAACGCCGCCAATTCATTCACCGACGTTTCAGTTTGGTTGCTGATATTCAAGATCCGGTTCGTATACGGCGTGGTAACCGCTTGCACATTGGCGGCAGCCACATCGCCGACATAAACGAAGTCACGGGTTTGGCCGCCGTCGCCAAAAATATTCAACGCGCCTTGTTGATTGATACAGCCGGCAAATATGCTGACTACGCCGCCTTCGCCGCGATCGCCCTGCCGTTCGCCGTATACATTGGCGTAGCGCAGAATCAGGTAGTTCAGCCCATACAAGGCATGGTACATTTGGATATAGTTTTCCGCCGTCAATTTGCTCAACCCATAAAAGGAAGTCGGTTGCTTGTCCGATTCTTCCGGCACCGGCAATACCGCCACATCGCCGTACACTGCCGCACTGGAAGCAAAGATAATCCGCTCCACGCCATGCTGCCGGCAACCTTCCAAAACTTGCAGCGTTCCCAGCACATTCACCCGGGCATCAACGTCAGGATGCGCGAGCGAAGAAGCCACAATCGTCTGCGCCGCCAAATGCAGCACCGCGTCAAATTTTTCCCGACCGAACAGCTTGATCAGTTCCCCGTCGAGTACGCTGAGGTTGACAAATCTAGCCTGCGGATTTACATTGTCCAGCGAGCCGGTCGACAGGTCATCCACGACAACGACCTCATGCCCCTCAACCACCAACTGATCGACAATGTGCGAGCCAATAAAACCGGCGCCGCCGGTTACTAATATTTTCATTGGGGTTCTCCTTCCTGTTCCTTTGCTGTTTTTCCCTTCGTCAAAAAGGAAAGGCCAAATTCTTTGACGGTAAAATAGCCGCCGACGCAAGCCGGCAGATACTCGGCGAACAACCGCCAGCCGAGAGCGGCTACGCCGACGGTTCCCAACGGAACCATGCTGCGGTAACTATTGATGAACAATCCCTCGGCAACGCCCGCCCCGCCCGGTGTCGGCGCAAAATACAGCAACAGGTTGATGAAAATCATCCGTCCCATCACCAGCAGCCAGTCCAACGACGCGCCCATGCCGATAAACAGCAGCGGAACCATCGCATATATCGCCAGCAGACTGAGCGCCGATTCGAGAAATGCCCGCATGACTTGCAGCGGCGACGCCGCGATCAAACCAAGCGCCCCTCGCATGTCGCGGTAAACTTTCATCAGGCGAAACCGCCAGCGGATCGGCAAGCGTTTTAGCATCACCACCGCCAGCCGATCGGAAATCCGGCTACGGAGCAGCAGCATGCCGACAATCGCCAGTCCCAGCAGAAACACGGCAATCCGTACGATGCCCTGCCGGTCGAACCAGGGCAGTATTTGCGGATCGAAGTGGAAAACAAACGGCAGACAACCCAGCAGGAAGAAAATCGACAGGATCGTCCGGGCCAGCACGACGACCGTGGCGGTGCCGGTGGGAATCCCGGCCCGCTTCAGGAACAGGACCTGGATCATCGCGCCGCCGCTGGCGCCCGGGGTCAAAAGAGCCAAAAAGTAATTGCCGAACACCACGCGCGCCGCCGCTGCCAAGGACACCCGGTAACCAGCCACCGCACACAGCCGGATTAGCCGCGCCGCATCGAAATACATCCCCACTGCGATCACCAGCAGCACGCCCAGCAGCGAAACAGGGTGGAACCGGACCAGCGCGGTCAGGGTACTCGCATCAAACGTATAATACAACACTGCCAGCGAAATGCCGGCAATCACCGCCGTCAGCGCGGCAATGCGCCATCGCGAAACATTCATATTACAACTCCCGGAACGAAATCAGGCGAATCTGCCGCTCCGCCAGCAACGCCCGCACAGCTGGCGCTGCCAGTGCCTGTCGCTCCGCATCCCATTGATATCCCCAGCGATATGTGTCGGCAAGCGACTCGTCGGCAAACCCCGGATGGGTCATCACTTCTGTGTCCCCTGCCGGCAACCTCCGCAATATCGCCAATAAAGCAGCTTCCGTCAACTGTCCGCCAGCCAGCATGCCAAAGAAATGGTCAGCAGTTCGGATTCCTGCCGCTGAGGCATGCTGGCGAAACAAGTTGGCCAGCATTGTCAAACCGCCGCGACCGACCAGGCGCCCCAATGTAGGCGGCGTAGCGCCGACAAAAGTAACCGGCTCGGCCGGAATCCGGATCGCTCGGATTGAAAATCGCCGGGCCAAATCCAGCACAATGCCGCCGATTCCCGGTAGCACATGCAAATGTTGGTGACTATCCAAATGCGACGGCTGAATGCCAGCCAGTCGTACCTGTTCAATCTGCGCTGCCAGCTCCCGCTCGACTTCCGCCAGGCGGATTTTTCCGCTTAAAAAACGTTTTAAAAACAGCGGATAGCTGCCATAAAAAGCACCTGTTGCATCAACTAATGACGGCACGTCAGCCGTCGGCAATATCGACCCGGCGCCAACCAACGTCAAATGAACTCCCACCCCCAGCTGCGGGCACTGTTTGGCAATCCGCACGGCTTCGTCAAACGCAGCTCCGCCGGCCATCAAACTGGCGCTGCTGACAATCCCCTCCGTATGCGCCGCCTGAATCCCCCTGTTCACCGCCGCATGCAGACCGAAATCATCGGCATTGACAATCAATCGCCTCATGCGGGGCTGCGGTCCCCTTCTTCGTGAAACGCATAAGCGCTGTGGTTATGAATCGACTCAAAACTTTCGCATTCGACCTCGAACCAGGTTGCTCCCTCCTGCTTGCGCAGCGCCAGCACCAAATCACGCAGCACATCCTCGATGAACTTCGCATTGTCATAGGCTTTTTCCGTGACATACTTCTCGTCTTCGCGCTTCAACAGCGGATAAACAGGGCAGCTGCCCTGCCGCTCCAGCAAGTCCACCAGGTCCTCGATCCAGATAAATCGGCCGGGAACGTACTTGATCCGTACTTTCATCACACCGCGCTGATTGTGGGCCCCGTAGTTGGAAATCTCACGGCTGCAGGGGCAAAGCGAAGTGAACGGAACCGCAATCCCAAGAATGAAATTCAGAGGACCAGCCGCGCCCAGATTTCCTTCAAACACGCAGTCATAATCGAGCAGACTTTTCAAGCCGCTAACCGGCGCGACTTTTTCAATGAAATACTTGAACCGGATCTCGATATGGGCCCGTTGCGCACCCAACCGGTTCATAATGTCGCGCAGCATCGCATCCATCTCGCGGTTGGAAACCGGTTTCTGCCGCCAATCACTGAGCACCTCGATAAACCGGCTCATGTGGGTGCCTTTGTATTC
>JBGSKE010000030.1:0-3129 GCA_041741355.1 Negativicutes bacterium
AATTGTTTTGTGAGCCAGTTCCTGGGCAATGCCCTGCAGCAAAGGTGATTCTTTGCTTTTTTCGCAGACCTTGACTACTTCACCAGCGCGCAACAGGTAAGAAGGGATGTCGACCCGATGGTCGCCCACTTCAAAATGCCCATGCATAACCAATTGGCGAGCTTGGGTACGGCTCGATGCAAATCCCATTCGATATACAACATTATCAAGCCGCCGTTCTAAAAGGACCAGCAGATTTTCGCCAGTGATGCCTTTTTGACGTTCGGCTTTCTCAAAATAAGCTCGGAACTGACGCTCCAAAACTCCGTATATACGACGCGCTTTTTGCTTTTCACGCAATTGCAGTCCGTATTCCGATACTTTTTTACGGCCTTGTCCCTGACCATGTTGTCCCGGTGCATAACCGCGGCGGGAAAACGCGCATTTGTCGCTATAGCAGCGTTCGCCTTTCAAAAACAACTTGACGCCTTCACGGCGGCATTGCCGACAAACCGGCCCTGTATATTTCGCCATTGCTCTTCAACTCCTCCCGAAATGACTATACTCTTCTTCGTTTGGGCGGCCTGCAGCCATTATGCGGAATGGGAGTGACATCTTTAATCATGTCAACTTCGAGTCCTGCAGCCTGTAAAGACCGAATTGCCGCTTCACGGCCAGCTCCGGGGCCTTTTACATATACTTCAACTTTTTTCAGACCGTGATCCATCGCAGCTTTGGCCGCAGTTTCCGCCGCCATCTGGGCAGCAAAAGGAGTGCTTTTACGGGAGCCTTTGAAACCTTGGATTCCAGCGCTCGACCAGGAAATCGCGTTACCGCGGACGTCCGTAATCGTAATAATTGTATTGTTAAAGGTTGAACGAATGTGCGCCACACCCTGCTCAATATTCTTACGTTCGCGCTTCTTGGGTCTAACAGCTTTCTTGGTAGCCAATCTTCAATCCCTCCTTCTTAGCCTTTACTACGCTTCGCGCCGACCGTCTTGCGGGGGCCTTTGCGAGTTCTGGCGTTTGTTTTGGTTCTCTGTCCACGCACAGGCAATCCCTGACGATGGCGACGACCACGGTAGGACCCAATTTCAATCAGCCGCTTGATATTGAGTTGTTCTTCTCGACGCAGATCGCCTTCGACTTTGTAGCCTTTGTCAATTGCTTCACGCAGTTTGGCAACTTCTTCTTCCGTCAAATCACGAACCCGGGTATCCGGATTAACACCGGTCGTCTTGAGGATTTCCTGGGATGTCGTGAGTCCAATCCCATAAATGTATGTTAAAGCAATTTCCAATCTTTTATCACGCGGTAAATCAACACTTGCAATACGAGCCATGGTTAATCATACACCCCCTTATACTTGTTTTTGTTTATGCTTGGGATTCTCACAAATGACCATAACGATCCCTTTGCGTTTTATCACCTTACATTTTTCACAGATAGGCTTAACTGATGGCCTCACCTTCATGATGATCCAATCCTCCTTTATGCTTTGGCTGCCAAAACTTCTTCCTCTATTTGAAACGGTAGGTTATGCGTCCGCGTTTAAGGTCATACGGAGTCAATTCCACCGTGACCCGATCACCGGGCAGGATTCGGATAAAATGCATACGAATCTTTCCCGAAACATGAGCCAACACTACGTGCCCATTTTCTAATTGTACCTGAAACATAGCATTTGGTAAAGCCTCAATCACTTTACCTTCAACTTCAATGACATCCTGCTTGGACACGCGATCCCTCCTCGTCCGCTAACCAAAACTAATCTGGACACTCAACTACGGCAGAGTCAAAATTTCCGGTTCTCCTTCTGTTATCGCAACAGTGTGCTCGAAGTGAGCGGATATTCTTCTGTCAACGGTTACTACCGTCCAGTCATCTGCTAAGACTTCAACATCGGGAGTCCCACAATTTATCATCGGTTCTATAGCCAAGGTCATTCCGCTTTTTAACAGAGGACCCCGACCCGGCGGCCCATAATTGGGAATCTGAGGGTCTTCATGCATCCGTTGGCCAATGCCGTGACCGACATAATCGCGGACCACACCATAACCGTAGGCTTCGGCATGAAGTTGAACAGCATGGGATATGTCAGATAAACGATTCCCTTTGATTGCCTGTTCAATCCCTTTGTTCAGCGCCTGCTCTGTAACTGACAACAATTTCAGTATTTCCGCATCAACCTCGCCAACCGGAACCGTAATTGCGGCATCGCCATAGTATCGGTTCAACTTTACGCCGATATCGATGCTGACTATATCACCACTTTTTAGTTGGCGGGATCCGGGGATTCCATGAACCACCTGTTCATTGATCGACGAACAGATGCTGGCCGGGAAACCGCAATACCCCTTGAAAGCGGGCACTGCGCCGGCGCGGCGGATGAATTGCTCGGCGATGTGGTCAAGTTCCTGAGTCGTAATCCCAGGGCTGATTGTCTTTTTCATGACTGCCAACGTTTGACCAACGATACGCCCGGCAGCTCTCATATACTCGATTTCCTGTTCCGTCTTTAGAACAATCATGGTTCCTCGCCCGTCAGGCTGACGATGATATCCCGAAATACCGTCTCTGTCGGTTGAGCTCCATTGATTTCAGAGTATAAGTCGCGTTCCTGATAATACTGAATCAAGGGCTGTGTCTGAAGCCTGTACACTTCCAGTCTTTCGCGAACAGTTTCTTCCTGGTCATCTGTACGTTGATATAATTCGCCGCCACAACGATCACATATGCTTGGTTGGGCCGGCGGACGAAATTCCATGTGGTAGGTGGCGCCGCATGCTTGACAAATGCGACGCCCCGTAAGCCTCGGAATCAATTCCTGATCCGGAACGACGATGTTCACTACTTTGTTTAAACGAATCCCCATCTTGGCTAGCATTTGATCTAATGCATGCGCTTGCTGCAATGTTCGGGGGAAACCATCGAGAATGAATCCACCGATGCAATCAGACTTAGCCAATCGCTCTCTAGTGATTCCCACTGTGACTTGATCCGGGACCAACGCGCCGACATCCATATACCGCTTTGCTTCCAAGCCCAGCGGCGTCCGTTCTTGCAACGCGCCACGAAAAATATCACCGGTGGAAACATGGGGAATATCATACCGTTCTACTAGTTTAGCCGCTTGGGTTCCTTTACC
>JBGSKE010000031.1:0-6273 GCA_041741355.1 Negativicutes bacterium
CAGGCTTCACGAACCGACGCCCCCTCTCTTGCTAAGGCCGAAACGAATCAGCGATATCAACGCATAGGAACCCACAGCTACCAAAACAATTGAAGCGCCCGATGCCAGCCTAACCGTATAGGAAACCCATAAGCCGGTCAGACAAAAGGCAATGCCCAGCAACACCGACAATGCCATAATCTTTTTCATATCATAAAAAAACTGTTTGGCAATCGCCGGCGGCGCTGTCAGCAGAGCAATCACCAGGATAATTCCCACGACCCGGATCATTACAACCACTGTCACTGCCACCAGAATATACATCAGATATTCCAGCGCCTTTACCGGCACGCCGGCCACACTGGCGAATTCTTCGTCAAAGATATACGCCTTGAACACTTGGAAGAAAGCATATACTGTCGCCAACACCAAAATGTCGAGCCCCAAAATCAGACGCAAATCGGAACGGGAAACGGCCAGGATGTTGCCGAACAGGACCGAGGCGATATCCGGCGGATAGCCCGGCGTCATCGCAATAAAAACAACTCCCAGCGCCATGCCGAGCGACCAGAACATCCCAATCAGCAAATCCGAATCGGTCATCGCCTTGCGCTTGAGCGCAGCCACGGATACGGCCGCGATCACCGAAATTCCCAATGCAGTCAGAATCGGCTCCACTTTCAAATAATAGCCCAGTCCGATGCCACCAAATGCGGTATGGGCAATACCGCCGCTCATCATGACCAGTTTCTTTTCCATAATGTAGGTTCCGATGACGCCGCAGGCAATGCTGGCCAGCACGGCAGCCATAATCGCGTTCTGTAAAAAATTATACTTGAAAATCGCTTCCATCAGATCGTTCCCTCCTCATGCCCGCGCAACACCCGGTGCGGCACTCCATGAGCAATCAGATCCACCGGGCAACCATAAACTTTTTCCACCAGACCGGCTTCCAGTTCGGTTCGCCCGTGATAAAACAGCTGTTGGTTCAAACAGGCTATTTTGTCGATGTTTGAGGAAACGGCACTCAGGTCGTGTGTGACGATTAGAATCGTCATTTCTTGATTCAATTCTTTCAGAATCTCATAGATGCGGGTCTTGGATGCAGAATCAACACTGGCTGTCGGTTCGTCCAAAATAAGGATCTTCGGTTCCACTGCCAACGCCCGGGCAATCAGGACACGCTGCAACTGTCCACCTGACAACTGGCCAATCTGCCGATGTTTCAAATCAGCAATCTCCAGCCGCGTCAGCAGCGCATCCACCATTTTCCGGTCCTGGTCACTGAATCGTAAAAACCAGGGCGAACGTCCGGCCAGTCGTCCCATCAGCACGACCTCTGCCACGCTGATCGGAAATCGCCGGTCAAAGCGGGAAAACTGTGGCACATAGCCAATACTGCGCCTGCCTGCTGCACCGGTTTCGCCGAAAATGCGAATCGCGCCCGACTCTGGCTCCACCAGACCCAAAATCGCTTTCAGCAGCGTTGTTTTGCCACCGCCATTCGGTCCGATAATCGCAAGAAATTCGCGCTCTTCCACTTGCAGGCTGATTTCTTTCAGTGCACAATCTTCACCATAGAAAACCGTCAGGTTTGATATATCCAGTGCCAGATCCATAGACTTCTCCATTGTTTGCTTACTTCAATCCGATTGCAAAAGCAGCTGCAATCCGTTTCAGGTTCTCCACATAATCAGCGGCCATCGGCGAAACTTTTTCGGCCTGTCCACCCAATTCTTCGGCAAAAGTTCGCGATTGGCGTCCATCAATATCTTCCTGGTAAAAGATTACCTTGATGCCCTTTTCCCTGGCCATATCGATAATTTCCCGCATCCGCCGCGGGTCGGCTTCTTTCCCCTCTTCTTCCAGGGCAACCATTTCCAGCCGATAGTCGTCGGCAAAGTAACCGAATGCCGGATGATAGACAATAATGGTCCGCAGGCTGAACCCCTGGAATTTCGCCTGAATCTCACGGTCTGTCGCTTCAATCTGCTCAATCAGTCGCGCTGCGTTTGCCTCATAAGTGGTCCGGTTGGCCGAATCAAGCGCCACCAGTTCCCGCGCAGTTATACGAACCATAGCTACGGCTCGTTTAGGCGACAGCCAGATATGCGGGTCCTGATCATCCGGGGCAAAAAATCGTGGTGGATACACTTTTGCCACTTCATTCTGGATATCAATAATTTTCATATTGCGATTCATTTCTGATAGTTTGGGCAACAGGCTGGCTCGCTCCGGCGGCAATCCCATTGCCAGATACAGTGCTGCTGTGCTGAGCTGTTCCATATCCTGGGGCGGTGGCGAGTAGGTTTCATGGTTGGCGCCCGGTGGCATCATGGTAACGATATTAACCAGATCGCCAGCCACTTCGCGGACAAATGCGGCTTGCGGCGCCACAGTCACTGCAACCATTGGTTTTGCCTGGGCGCCTGCAAGAAAGGGAATCCCGTTAGTGGCCAACAAGGCCAACAAAAGCATTCCGGCTGCAAAGCCCAGAATGCTTGCTTTGGTTTTGTTATTCATGTTCAGTCCTCCATTTTAGTAATAATTACTATTATCACTTTACCATCGGAGGAGAAAGATGTCAATCGGCAGTTGTGAAGTATTCACCGCATGCCGAGAGCAAGAAAGTATAGGCAAGTGGGCTGCGATACAATTCACCAGCCATGTTCGTCAACATCAATCGGCTAAACTCACGATAACGCAATTCGCCCGAGATTTGGCTCAACCGCACCAGCATCCTGGCCGCAACCGAGTTTCCGGCAGGAGTCGCCGCATCAACCCATTCACGCGCCCGCACCGGCAGAACCTCGCCATCGCTGCCGGAAAAATAAAAACCGGCGGCCGCTTCATCCCAAAACAGACGAATCATTTCCTCTGCCAGTTTTATTGCCCGGGAAATATTCTCGGCCGACGGTGAGGCAGTCTGCAACTCCAGCCTTGCCCACAGCAAAAACGCATAATCGTCAATACAGGCAAGGTGCCGGGCCTCGCCGCCCCGATACGCCGCCAATAACCGTCCCTCTGGATTTCGCAGATTCTTTTCGATAAACGCAAGGCATTTTTCCGCCGCCACCCGATACGATGCCCGTTCAAACACTTGCGCCGCCTTGGCCAACGCCACCGCCATCAGTGCGTTCCACGCCGTGAGAACCTTGTCATCGCGAAATGGACGCTGCCGTTTATTTCGGCGCACAAACAATTTTTTACGGCACTCTTCCAGCTGTGCGGTTAACTCGCTCTCACTGCGCTTGGTTTTTGCTGCATAGTCTGCCAACGAAATACCAACAGTGTGCAGAATATTGGCGCCGTGTTCAAAATTTCCCTTATCGTTCGCGTTGTAATATCCGGCAAATAACGCCGCTTTTTCCGTCCCCAAAACTTCGCCCAGTTCAGCCATCGTCCAGGTGTAGTATCGCCCTTCACCCGCCTCGGAGTCTGCATCTTCGGCCGAGTAAAACTCGCCGTCGGGACCGGTCAGGTCGCGCAAAACATAACCGATAATCTCCTCCGCCAGCCGGCCAAATTCCCGTTCCCCTGTCGCTTCGGTGGCTGTAAGATAGGTATAGGCCAGCAAGGCATTATCATAAAGCATCTTTTCAAAATGCGGCACGATCCACTTTTCATCGACCGAATAGCGGGCAAATCCATAGCCGATATGGTCATAGATGCCGCCGGCATGCATAGCATCAAGCGTTTTGCGCACCATCGCCAATGCAGTCTCATTCTGCCCGGTTCGATAGTAATCAAGCAAAAATAGCATATTATGCGGTGTGGGGAACTTCGGCGCCTTGCCGAACCCTCCATACTTGGCGTCAAAAGTCTTTTCCAGTTGGTTGAATCCCTGTTGCAGGATGTCCGCCGTCAATGGCGCAACAGGCAATTGCCGCGCTTGCGCCGCCTGAATAAAGCCGACCAGTTTTTCGCCATAAGCCAGTAATTCCTGCCGTTTACCCTGCCATTTTTTTTGCACCGATTCCAGAACCTGCAGCAAGCCCGGTCGGCCCCATTTGCCGGATTTCGGCAGATAGGTCCCGGCAAAAAACGGTTTGCCGTCCGGCGTCATGATGATCGTCATCGGCCAGCCGCCGCTGCCGGTTGCTGCCTGGCAGGCCGCCATATATACATTGTCGATGTCAGGTCGTTCTTCCCTGTCGACTTTGATGCTGACAAAGCTGGCGTTCAGTGCTGCCGCCACTGCGTCGTCTTCAAAACTCTCATGCGCCATGACGTGACACCAGTGACAAGTGCTATAGCCGATACTTAAAAAAACTGGTTTATCTTCGGTTTTGGCTTTTTCGAAAGCCGCAGCACCCCATGGATACCAATCCACCGGATTATGGACATGTTGCAACAGATACGGTGATTTTTCACCCGATAGATGATTTGCCGCCTGATTTGTATTTTTCATTGCACACCTCCGAATTCAGTTAGTATATTCTCCATCGCAATGATAGATTCCTACGCAACGGCGACATTAGAAAACCCGGCTTTCGCCGAGCTTCTGGCGACAGCGAAGGCCGTGGTTGCACTTATGTCGATAATATATAATCTTATACTTTCTTATCGACGCAAAAAAACAGCGAACTTCAGCAACAACCTGCTAAAATCCGCTGTTTTGATTAAACACCTATTTTACTGTTTTTTCTTATATAGCACTTTATCTCACGCCTTGCAGGAATCCATTGTTTGCCGAAGGCACTGCCAGGAAAATCAGGGCGCAATCCACATAATCGCCGGTTTGCAAAATGACGACCAGATCGAAGTTGCCACCATCGCCGGCTATGTTGGAAAAGTTGGGATACGCCAAGCCGGAGGTGGTAATATAATTGGGCGCCTGGACTTGAACATTTGTTGCTTTACCATTATTAAACCCTGCTCGAGTAGTAGTGTTTGCCAATTTTTGCGTGATCGGTTTCCAAGTATTTACGCCACCGCCGCCTTGGACTTGCGACGCTTGAACTGTCAAAAAATGAGTAACATTGGTCCCTTTTGTCATGTCAGTCTGCCAGCCATAGTTATTGGTTCCATCGCCAAAACTCAGGGCGGTTGCCGGATTCCCCCCACTATTGAACCCCGACGATGAAGTCGCGAAAAAATCGAGAGCTACTGTTTTATTGCCAGTACCTGCCTGACTATTGAACACAAGTTGCACCGGATTAGAAACATAAGTGTTTTTGGGCGAGCTGATCGCGTTATCCAACTTCCAGACGTTTTGCAATGCGGCCAGATTGAGATGGATGGAATGATAGGCGAAGCTGGCATTGCTTTTGGCCGAGGGACTCCAGCCTTTGCCGTTAATCCCTAGCAGTGGGCCGGGCGCCAAAGACACTGAGGAATCAATCATCCCCTTAAGGAGCTGCGTTCCCGCAGGCTGGTTCATGCCGATGGAAATATCCCAGGGGGTCATGTTGATAATATCGAGGGTCCCCAATGTATTGGCAGTGGGAGATGGCCAACCACTACTTTTATAGCCGGCGCTTTGATTGTAGGCGATCACGCTGGCATAAGGGGCCGCCGCAAAAGCAACGCCGCCAACCGCCGACAGGAATAACAAAAGAGTAAAGACTCCAATCGTTCTTTTCAACATCGACATTTCCTCGCTTTATCATTTATTTTCCGTTTCACTGCACTGTTTTGATTATCGGGCTAGTTTGGCGAGGTATGGCGTGATCGCCGGCAACTCTTTGCTATGATTTTCAAAAATAACTTTCAATTCGCTATGAATGTTGTTCATCGCGCTCGGATCATGTTTCGCCTGTTTATAGGCGCCGCGAACGCCAAACAGTTCAACAATCTTCTTCGCATCCTGCGGATGATTTTTGGCAATGGCTGTTAGAATGGCGAGAATTTTGGCCGAATCTTGCGCTTCTTCCTTCGTGGGAACATATTTCGCCGTTGCAGAAGCTGGCGCAGTGTGCTTGTTGGCCCAGTTGATGTATTGTTGTACCTGGTTTGATGCATAAACTGCTTCGTTGACCACTGCCACGATCAGCGTATCGACCGATCCATGTTCCCCTGCCAATGTGCCGCTGGGATATTGCCGCCAGGTCGTAATCAACACGGTGTTTTGCTGCTCCAGGGGCAAGCTTGCGGAAGCTGCATTAGCAGGTTGCACTTGATACGTCAAAGAATCCGGATAGGGCAACTCAGCATTA
Source organism: Negativicutes bacterium (assembly GCA_041741355.1). Classification (GTDB taxonomy): domain Bacteria; phylum Bacillota; class Negativicutes; order UBA1444; family UBA1444; genus UBA1444. Next base: position 6,138 of record JBGSKE010000031.1, read on the forward strand.
GCGACCGGCGCCAGTTGGAATACAGCCGGCGTGGTGGAGCTGGTAACCGACCCGGAAGCCGAGACAAACACTCCCGCATTCGATGCCGGATAAGGCAGATTGGAAGTAGCCGGTCCATCCGACATCCCGCTGATCA
>JBGSKE010000032.1:0-3339 GCA_041741355.1 Negativicutes bacterium
GAGTAATGGTGCCGCACAATGCTTCATGTCAAATTCCCCTAATCAGAGCTATGCAGGTTCAATAAATACTGATGCATCAGATAACTTACAAGCAAGTGGAAACTCTTTGTTGTCCAGTTATAAACTAGAAACTGGGAAAAATTATTGTATTGTATGGCAATATGATGGGACAACCCATAAGATGTATGTTAATGGCGATCTCATTTATACAGGGGTGTTTTCTGCCGCTTTTGGTGGGGCAGTATTAAATCTATTTAGATGGGGCGGTCAAGCAAATCAATACTCTCCATCAACAATTAACTATGTTGAAATTCGCAACGCTCTCCGCACCCCCGCCCAAATCGCTACGATGGCCCAGGAAATGCTTATACCGTGTGCTGGCATAAGCCAAGATGTAGACAGAACAGCAGGGACGGCAATCGGCAATCTAACTGCGGGCGGCGGATTAGCGGCGGCTTTCGATGGAAAAACAGCGCAAGCATGGAACATTGGGGCTGGCCTAAATGGTGCTAATGGACACCTCGGCAAAGATTGGGGCGCAGGGGTTACAAAAGCAATTACAGGGGCCACCATTTTCGCATCGTCATCGGATGGAATTGATACAACGGGAAATCCGGCAATGACACTAACACTGCAAGGTTCAACCGATGCCTTTTCCACGTCTATCGTTGATTTGGGATCAGTTACTGCTACAGACGCCAGTGGCGTCGGATACTATATTCCGGCCAAATCGCCAAATATTTATCGGGCGCATCGGGTATTTATCGCTGGCACAGCACAATGCTACGTTGCGGAACTGGTGTTCCACGAAACAGCAGTGAAAACCGATATTCGAACCCCTAACCTCCCTGCCGATTCAATCGTTGTCGGCTACACGGAAACCGGAGAAACAGGACCAACGCTTATTGTTGACGGAAGCAATCCGTCTGGCGCAACACCCGACTGGGCGTATGGGATAAGGGTTGGACCGATGGGGGCGCGGAATAGACGGAAGTTTTTGGGGTGGCAGTATACTGTCGTAAATACTGGTAAGAGTTGGGATAATCCTTTTGATACTAAATTATTGAGTAAAGATTATCTATTCGCTGATGATGCTTCAGGAAGAAATCCTATAAGCGTCAGAGGGGGCTCAATTTCTTCCGGTTATGGTCTTGGAGATGATGGGACTTCTTCAAAACCAATAAGGGTCTATATAGGTGGCTCTGGCATCTGCTACTCAAACGGTTGGAAAACATCTGGTTATTTAGGATGTTACGCGGAGGTGATTGACTAATGTGGGCAAATGAAACAACCAGACAGGCGCAGTCAAATCCACCGTGGCCACCGGGAACCATCGTCACCGATGTGGTGCTGGCGCAATGTGCGGCGCTGGGATGGCAGCAGGTTGCGGATGATTACAGACTGCCGCGACTGTTGGTCGAAACACAGAAAGCAGCCTGGGAAGAAATCAAAAAGCAGCGTACCGAACGCGATAAACAACCTCTGGACTATCTGGGAGCGCAGTTTGACTTCGAAAAGCAGGAAGATCGTGAAAAAATCAAATGGATGATCGATGCGGCAAAAAGGGCAGCTGAGAAATCGCTGCCTTTTTCTGTGGCGTGGACTATGGCTGACAATTCGGTGGTAAATCTCTCAGGCGATCAAGTGCAGGACATTCCGCTGGTTGTGGCGATGCGATCTGATACAAATCATCAGAAGGCGCGGGAGATCAAGGGAAGAATCGAAACTGCTCAAAGCGTCGATGATATTGACGCGATACTGGCTGAACCGGGCTTATGGGATTAAGGAGGCGATGTCGTGACGCAAGAAACACTGGCAGGTTTGGAAGCAATATCGAAAATCGGGTTAGGTCCGGCAGCGTTCGGCGCTGCATGCTGGCTTGTCTGGCGAAGGGAAAAGAGACAGGATAAACTTTCAGAAGAGCAATTGAAACAGTTCGCGGCCATCACAGAAGGGGTGCGGTCTTCGTGCCAGACGCTGGCGTTAATCCATGAAAGCGTTTCGGACTCCAACACAACGATGACGGCACATGAACAAAAGGGCCAGGACATCCACGTTGATATTCGAAAGATTCAAGATGAAATGGTTGCACTCAAAGGAATCGTTGCGACAAGAACAGATTCGGGAGCAATATTGGATAGGCTTACACACCTGTCCAATGCTATTGCAAACTTGTCAGGGCGAATAGGTGGGAAGGAGGTCGTTCAATAAAATGGACATGATTCTCGGAGGACTAAAAATAGGTGAAATCGGGATAATGTTGACGGCAATCGCCGTCATTTTTGTTGGAGTGAACCTTTTGTTATGGGGGCTGCTGCTCTCATACTCAAAGCTCCCAGAAGGGTGGCTGAAGAGGCAGGTCTATACAGTGCTGTATGCGGTGGACAAGAAGGCTGACGAAATGGAAATCCAGGTCAATAAGCAGAAGGCGGTTTATGATCTCCAGCTACTTCTGGCGTGGGCGAGAAAGTTTGTTCCGCAGCCGGTTATTTCCCTAGCCATCGATTTGCAGTTAAAAGCGGTGAGGAAGATGCAGGAGTCAACCGGATGCCCCAACCTGCACGATGAAACCAAGGCGGGAAATAATCAAACGGACAGCCAAAGCGACAACATGCGAGTATAAGGAGGAATCGACATGAGAGATGCAGTCGACGCCGGTCATGCCGGTGGAAACGTGGACCCTGGGGCAATAGGGGTAGTTGGTATCCCTGAATCGGTTATCGCGCTCCAGATGGCTGAAAAGCTGACAGGGAAACTGCAGGTGATTGGGCATGAAACCATGCTGACGCGGACTTATGAAGGGGATGCTGCAAGCGATTCTTTGCTTTACCGGGCAGAGCTTGCTAACCAGTGGCCGGCTGACGTGTTCATTAGCTTGCACTGTAATAGTTTTTCAGGCCCATCGGCACGAGGGTTCGAGATATGGACGGGCCCGGGGCAAAATGATTCTGATTTGCTGGCCACGGCGATATTTGAAGAGGTTCAGGCGGCGCTTCCCATGCTCCCCATGAGGGCCGATTACGGCGACGGGGATCCGGACAAAGAAGAACGGTTTACGGTGCTTACTGCAACCAACATGCCTGCTGTTTTGATTGAGTTTGGGTTCATTTCCAACGCTGAAGATGCAATCATGCTGTCAGACCCGGCGTATCAGGACATCTGGCTGGATGCTGTAGTCCGCGGTATTATGCGATGGCGGGCGTAATGAAAAAACTAATCATAGCTTTTCTGATTCTGGCGGCGCTTTCGGGCGTCGCCTTTTCTTCTCCGCAGCAGGAGTTTATCGACAGGATGGGGCCGGTCGCCCAAGAAATATGCCCGCAGTATGGTATTCCGCCA
>JBGSKE010000033.1:0-6530 GCA_041741355.1 Negativicutes bacterium
AAAAATAACCCTTCAAATCTCGTTTAAAGGGTTATAAAATGGGTGTATAATTTATAAAAAACCACTTTGCCTTTTAAAATCGCAAAGTGGTTTTGTCTCAAACTAAATGCAAAAAAATCTCAAACTATTTGCGTGCTTATAATAGGGACGAGTCAATTAAATAGGGGTATACAAAAAAGCGGAGAATAGATCAGCTATCCTCCGCTTTTTTGCGTAAACTTGGCAGTCGTTAGTTTTTTACCCGTGTCCAGACCCCGGCGGCCACGACGGCGTCTTTGTCGCCGACATGCCGATAGATGCAAGTGATCTTGTCCGGATTGACGATTGTGGCATCGGTGAAGCCGTCCATATCAACCAGATACAGGGTTTTGTTGTCCCAGCCGATGACGCCGGCCATGTTTTCCGTCGCCAGTTTGGAGGTGAAGGTGGCGTAGAAGACGCGGCCCTCCTGCTTGCTGATGACAAGCTCGGCGGTCAGGTTGCTGAGCGCATCCCGGTGATGAGTCCAGTCGCCGGGCGGCCCGCCTTTGGTCAGCAGGGCGGCTTCGGATTTTACGGCCCAGGTCCCGATCAGATTGGGCAGTTTTTCTTCGGCAAAACAGACACCGGATGCAAACAGAAATACCAGTAACGTGAGGCAGAGCACTATTTTTTTCATCGGAAAGCCTCCTCCTGTGTTATTGGGGTTATGCAGAGAGTATTCGGGAGAGCGCGGGGGAAACCCTGCATAAGAATCTTTGGCTGGCAGCAGGGTTTTGGCGGGGAATAGGAAATACATAAGAAAAGGGGGTGTTGCTGTGAAAATTAGAATCAAGGATTATCGTGTTGGCGAACACGCAAAGGTGAAGCTAAAAAAATGGCCGACCGAGGTAGACCCTTATTATGAAACGAAAGAAGAGTACCAGAGCTTTTTGTCCAAACAGGTTCGTGAACTGAGCAAGCTGGAGCAGTTGATGGGCGCACACAATAGTTATTCGTTGCTGCTGATTTTTCAGGGCATGGATGCAGCCGGCAAAGACGGGGCGATTCGGCATGTGATGTCCGGCGTCAATCCGCAAGGCTGCCAGGTGTTTAGCTTCAAAAACCCCAGTTCGCTTGAGCTGGAGCATGACTTTCTCTGGCGCACGACCTGCCGGTTGCCGGAACGGGGCCGCATCGGCTTGTTCAACCGATCGTACTATGAAGAAGTGCTGGTCGTTCGCGTACATCCGGAGATCCTCACGAAGCAGCAATTGCCGGCAGAATGCCTGGACAAAAAGAAAATCTGGAAGCAGCGCTATGAATCCATTTGCGATCTGGAAAAGCACCTGCACCGCAACGGGACGCGGATCGTCAAGTTTTTCCTCCATCTGTCCAAAGAAGAGCAACGCAAGCGTTTTTTGGCGCGGATCGACGAACCGGAAAAGAACTGGAAATTCAGCGCCGCTGATATCGAGGAACGCAAATACTGGGATGACTATCAGGTCGCTTTCGAGGAATGCCTGGAGGCCACTAGTACCAAGGAAAATCCGTGGTATATCGTGCCCGCCGATAAAAAAGAGAATACTCACCTGATCTTATCGCAGATCATCGTGGATACGATGAAGCAAATGAAAATGCAGTATCCGGCATCCGACCCCAAGCGGCGCGAGGAACTGCAGCTGATCCGCAAAACCCTGGAGGAGTAGGGGGGAAGGGAAGTCGAAGGGCCATCCAGATGGACGGTCCTTTTTTTGTGCGAAATCTTAAAATGCGACGGTGTAAGGTAAAAATAAATTGACTAAGCAGGGATATGACACAATAAACGAGAAGAAAATCAATTAGTGTTTTTGCCGGAGGAGATTGATGGATAAGAAAGCCCTGACCGAACGGGATATTTGCACAAAATATATCAACCCGGCTTTAGAAAAGGCGGGTTGGGATACTTTTACGCAAATTTTTGAAGAATACCCGTTGACCAAGGGCCGGGTCATTGTGCGCGGACAGCATCACACCCGGGCAAAGAACAAACGGGCCGACTACGTTCTCTTTTACAAGCCCAATATTCCGATTGCCGTAATCGAAGCCAAAGACAACAATCACTCCGTGGGCGATGGAATGCAACAGGGACTGGGTTATGCCGATCTGTTGCAAGTGCCCTATATTTTCAGCTCCAATGGCGATGGATTCCTGTTTCACAACCGAATCGCCACCGATGGCGTGATCGAGCGTGAAATCGGGCTGGCTGAATTTCCTGCGCCGGAAGAGCTGTGGCGCTTGTGGTGCGAACACAAAGGCATCACTCCAGCACAGGAAACCGTCATTGCACAGGATTATTACAGTGACGGCGGCAATAAGACGCCGCGTTATTATCAACTGCTGGCGATCAATAAGACGATGGAAGCCATCGCCCAGGGGCAAAAACGAATTCTGTTGGTGATGGCGACCGGCACCGGCAAGACCTTCACCGCGTTTCAGATTATCTGGCGCTTGTGGAAGTCCAAGACCAAACGACGCATTCTGTTTTTAGCCGACCGCAACATTTTGGTTGATCAGACCATGACCAATGATTTTAAGCCCTTCGGCGCCGCCATGACCAAGATACACAACCGGCAGGCCAACAAATCCTACGAGATATATCTATCGCTTTATCAGGCCGTAACCGGGACCGAAGAAGAGCAGAATATCTACAAACAATTTACGCCGGAGTTTTTTGACTTGATCGTGGTGGATGAATGTCATCGCGGCAGCGCGGCGGAAGACTCGAACTGGCGGCAGATTCTTGAATATTTCAGCGCGGCGACGCAAATCGGCATGACGGCAACACCCAAAGAAACCAAAGCAGTATCCAATATCGATTACTTCGGTGAACCCATCTACAGCTACTCGCTGCGGCAAGGCATCGACGATGGATTCTTGGCCCCATACAAAGTGGTGCGGATTGATATGGACAAAGACCTGGCCGGTTGGCGGCCGGAGCGCGGCATGATCGACAAGCATGGCTTTGAGATTGAAGACCGGATTTACAATCAGAAGGATTTTGACAAAACACTGGTACTGGAAAGGCGAACCCAGTTGGTTGCCGAGCGGATCTCGGCCTATCTAAAAATGACCAACCGCTTTGATAAAACGATCGTGTTCTGCGAAAACATCGACCACGCCGAACGGATGCGCCAGGCGCTGGTCAATGAAAACGCCGATTTGGTCGCCGTGAACGCCAAATACGTCATGCGAATTACTGGCGACAATGAAGAGGGAAAACTGGAGCTGGACAACTTCATTTTCCCGGAAGCGAAATATCCGGTCATTGCCACTACTTCCAAGCTGATGTCTACTGGCGTGGATGCGCAGACCTGCAAACTAATCGTGTTGGACCAACGAATTCAGTCGATGACCGAGTTCAAGCAGATTATTGGCCGGGGGACCCGGATCAACGAAGACTATAACAAGTTTTTCTTTACGATCATGGACTTCAAAAAAGCGACGGAACTATTCGCCGACCCGGATTTTGATGGTGACCCGGTGGTGATTTATACGCCGAAACCGGACGATTCGCCTGTGCCGCCGGATGAACAACCGGAAGCCGGTCAGCCCGGTGCAGACACAGCTCCGACAGAAGAGACAGGCGGCGAAGGCTTGTTTGGCAGCGATGAATCAGGCACAGGCGACGATGGAGCAGCAAAAGGGAAAAAATACTATGTGGCAAACGTGCCGGTATTTGTGGTGGCGGAGCGAGTGCAGTATTATGATGCCAACGGCAAGCTGGTCACCGAATCGCTGAAGGATTATACGAAAAAGACGCTGGCCAAAGAGTTTGCTTCGCTGGATGACTTTTTGAAAAAATGGAGCACGGCGGACAAAAAACAAGCCATCATTGCTGAGCTGTCCAAGGAAGGCATCATGTTTGAGGCGCTATCGGACGAAATCGGCAAAGAGCTGGACCCGTTCGACATCATTTGCCATGTGGCCTGGGACAAACCACCGCTTACCCGCAGGGAGCGGGCGGAGAATGTGAAGAAACAGGATTATTTCGCCAAATATGGCGAGCAGGCGCGCAATGTGTTGACGGCGCTGCTCGAAAAATATGCCGATGAGGGAATCGTACCGATTGAGGAAACACAGATTTTGACGATCAACCCTTTCACCGAGTTTGGCACGCCGCTGGAAATTATCAATATGTTCGGTAATGTGGAACAATACCATCAAGCAATCAGCGAATTGGAACACGCGATTTACGCGGCGTAGAGAAGGGGAAGATTAAATGCCACTCAGCACATTGGTCAAAGTGATTCAGGATATCATGCGAAAAGATGTGGGGGTCGATGGCGATGCCCAACGAATTAGCCAGATGGTCTGGCTTTTGTTTTTGAAAATCTTTGATGACAAAGAGCAAGAATGGAAAGTAACTATCCCTGGCTACAAGTCGCCGCTGCAAAGCCGGTTCCAGTGGTCGAACTGGGCGGCCAACCCGGAGGGAATGACTGGGGAAGAATTGATTGATTTCGTTAATGCCAACTTGTTCCCGGAGCTGAAGAAACTGGCTACGACGGCTGGAGTCAGTCCGCAGGGTAAAGTGGTCGGCAGCGTATTTGAAGACGCCTACAACTACATGAAATCCGGCACTTTGCTGCGTCAGGTCATCAACACGATTCAGGAAGATTTTGATTTCAATTCCTCGCAAGACCGGCATTTGTTCGGCGAAATTTATGAAAAAATCCTCAGCGACCTGCAATCAGCCGGCAATGCCGGGGAATACTACACACCCCGCGCGGTGACCGAGTTCATGGTGGACATCATCAATCCGCAATTGGGAGAAACGGTGATGGACCCGGCTTGCGGCACCGGCGGCTTTTTGGCGAACGTGATCCGCCACCTGCAAAAACAGGTCAAAACCCCGGAAGATTCCAAGCTGCTGCAACGCTCCATTCGCGGCGTGGAAAAGAAGCCGTTGCCTTATATGCTGGCTATGACCAATATGATGCTGCACGGGATCGATGTCCCGACCAATATTCAGCACGACAACACACTCAGCCGACCGCTGAAGGACTACGGACCGAAAGATCGCGTAGACTGCATTATCACCAATCCGCCGTTTGGCGGCATGGAAGAAGACGGCATCGAGCAAAACTTCCCCAGAAAATATCAGACGCGGGAAACCGCCGATTTGTTTTTGGCCCTGATTATGCACCTGCTGAAGCATGACACCGGTCGGGCGGCGATTGTGCTGCCGGACGGTTTTCTGTTTGGCGAAGGCGTGAAAACGACGATCAAAAAAGAACTGCTGACCGAGTTCAACCTGCATACCATAGTGCGTCTGCCGAACGGCGTGTTCAGTCCCTACACCGGCATCAAGACCAATCTGCTTTTTTTTACCAAAGGCACGCCGACGAAGCAGGTTTGGTTCTTTGAGCATCCCTATCCGTCGGGGTACAAATCATATTCACGTTCCAAGCCGCTGACGATCGGCGAGTTTGACCAGGAGAAAAAATGGTGGAACAAGCGCAAGCAAACCGAATATGCCTGGAAAGTGTCGATCAAGGAGATCGAGGCCCGGAACTATAATCTCGATATCAAGAACCCGCATGTGGTCGAAGTGGAGCAGGGCGACCCGGAAGAACTGCTGCAAAAGTATGAGGAACTGACGCGCCGGATGCTGGCGACCCGCGACCTGCTGAAAAAGGAACTGATGCAGGCACTGGAAGGAAACAAGGGATGAAACTGCTGGAAAGACATTTTGAAATGGCGCTGGCTGCGCCGGACGGGATCAAAAAACTGCGCGAACTGATCCTGACGCTGGCGATGCAGGGGAAATTGGTCCCACAGGACCTGAGCGACCAACCGGCCAGCGAACTGCTGAAAGAAATTGAGGCGGAGAAAAAGAAACTGATCAAGGAAGGCAAGATCAAGAAGCAGGAGCCACTGCCGCCAATCAAACCGGAGGAAGTGCCGTATGCTGTGCCAGCGGGGTGGGAATGGGTGCGATTAGAAGGCATTTGCACCTTGATTACAGATGGCACTCATCTTACACCTAAATATATTGATATGGGCATTCCATTTATATCAGTAAAAAATCTGAGTTCAGGAAAGCTCAGTTTTGATGACACTAGATTCATTTCGCTTGATGAACATAATGAATTATCCAAACGATGCAAACCGGAACAAAATGACATTTTATTAACCAAGATTGGAACAACAGGGATAGCGGTAACGATTGATACAGATAAAGAGTTTAGCATCTTTGTTAGTGTTGCTTTATTAAAATTCATAAATCAAAAAGTTTACCCATATTTTCTCGAAAACTTGATCAATTCGCCGTTGGTTAAAAAATACTCAAAAGACGGAACGGAAGGGGTCGGAAACAAAAATCTTGTCTTAAGGAAAATACGGGAATTTGTTCTTCCCCTCCCGCCCCTCGCCGAGCAAAAACGCATCGTCGCCAAAATCGACCAACTCATGACTGTGTGCGACAGGCTGGAAGCAGAGCGGAACGAGCGAAACCGGAAACGCCTGCTCCTGCATCGGACGGCGATGGATCAGCTCCTGTCGGCGGCGGATGCGTCAAGTTTCAATGC
>JBGSKE010000034.1:0-10434 GCA_041741355.1 Negativicutes bacterium
ATACCGTCTGTCGCCACAAGACCGGCGAACTGCCGGGCGCCGAGCATGACGCCGGGATCATTCTGGCTGCTGAATGCGCTTACGTTGTGGCAATCATGAGCGACAACTTGCCTGATCCCTCCAGAGGATGCCAGACAATCGCCGAAATCTCACGCACTGTTTACGATTGTCTGACTGCCATCCAATAAGATTCGACGTTTTTTGCTGCTTCCCTTTAACACATGGCGTCTTTTTCTCACATAAAACATTGATACGAAAAAACGGGAAGGCGCAACCGAACAGTTTATTCTGTCGGCTGCGCCTTCCCGTTTTTTACGTTTTGACTTTGTTAGAATTCCATTTCAGTAGTTGCTTTGTCCAGCCAGCCAACTTTGACTTCGCAGCCAAAGATCTGCGCCAGCAGTTCCGCCAGTTCGTCCCGTGCCGCAATCACGCGGCTCAGATTGTGGTCGGCAAATCCATCAATCGGAAAAAACACGTTTCGACTGGCCTCCGTGACTTTCCCCTCTTCACTCTGCCGCCAGATCCAGCGCCGGGTTTTTACCCGCTCGCCGGCCGAGTAAATCAGTTCACCAGCCTCAAGGATTTCCGCCGTGGTTTCGCCAAATGGTGTGAACTGATCGCCCTGGCGGGAAAACCGCACTTGAATATCGCCGCTGGCTGCATCGATATCATGGGCGCCCATTGGCAGCAGATACTTGATCGACATCGCATTGCCGATGTCAACGACCGGATTGATCGAAGGGAAACCTTTTTTCTTTTCAATCCGCGAAGCAATCGCTTCAATGGAACTCATAAATTTATTCGGGTTGATCCCCAATTTCTGAAAAGCTTCCCGATAAGGAGCGATTTCTGCTGCTTCCTTGGCCTTTGCCGCAGCGAATTTTTCTTCTATCGCCGCGATGCTCTGCTGCAGCAATACCTGCGGACGCGGATCGACAGACCGGTTATCAATTCCCCGCGCCACCACCACGCCAAAACAGGCCGTCGGCAACGTCTCAAACACTTTTTCTTCAATGACAAACTTCATAGTTGCACCATCCATTCTACTTTTCTACCCGATGTCTGCCTGTTTTCCAAAATCCTGATTCGTTTCGCTTCCTATTGTTTCAATGAGGCGATGCCCGCCCGGAATGCTTCGAGGTTGAGTTTGAGCGTCTCCGGCTTGACGTTGGCGGCGATCTCCGCTGCAAAATCGATATGGGTCAGATTCATTCCCTTGACCAAGGCGCCGAATAAAACCAGATTCATCGTACGGGCATTACCGATTTGTTTGGCGATTTCGCTCGCCTGGATCACAGTTGTATCCGCTTTTGCCTTCAAGCTCTCGATCACTTGTTCCGGATAATCGCAGGCGCCGATCAGGATCGGGCCGGACGGAATCCGGAAATCATTGACGACAATTTTTCCGCCTGGCTTGAGATACTCCAGCCAACGCATCGCTTCCATCATTTCAAAGGCCACCAGGATATCGGCCTGCCCCTTGCCGATAATCGGCGAATAGACTTTTTTGCCAAACCGAACCTGGTTGCTGACGCTGCCGCCGCGCTGGGCCATGCCGTGCACTTCCGACATTTTGACGTCATAACCGGCGGCCATCAGGCCCATGGAAAGAATTTTACCAGCCAGAATGGTCCCCTGTCCACCAACGCCGACCATCAATATGCTTTTTACGTCCGTCATCTTATTCACCCACCTTGCTGATTGCTTTTACCGGGCAGACTTGCAGACAGACTTTGCAGCCCACACACTGCGTGGCATCAATCGATACTTTTTTTGTCGCCTTGTCAAAGCGCAGCGCTGGACAACCGGTCTTGATACAAATCTTACAGCCGATACATTTTGCGCTGTCGACCTGACAAGTGCCGATATAGTTGCCGAACTCCTGCTTATCTGCATCAGAATGTTTTTTCAGCACGCAGGGCCAACGGGTGATGATCACGGACGGTTCATCCAGTGACAGCGCCCAGGCCAGCGCTTCGCGCGATTCTTTGAGGTCAAGCGGATTTATCACACGGATCGCGTCGATGCCCAGCGCCTTGACAATCGCCGGAATATCGGCAATTTGGGTCGGCATTCCCTGCAAGGTGAAGCCGGTTCCGGGATTTTCTTGATGCCCAGTCATGCCAGTAATCCGGTTATCCATGATCACGGTCACGGTATTGCTGCGATTGTAAGCCACATGCAACAAACTGGTCATACCGGAATGGAAGAACGTCGAGTCGCCGATCACGGCAACCACCTTGGTCGCATCGCCGGTCCGATCGCTGATTTTCTGAACCCCATGCCCCATGCTGACACTGGCGCCCATACAGATACAGGTGTCTTTGGCGTTGAGCGGTTCATTGCCGCCGAGTGAGTAACAGCCAATATCGCCGGTGATCATCAGGTTTTTGATTTTACTCAGTTCGTAGAAAAAGCCGCGATGCGGGCAGCCCGCACAGAGTAGCGGCGGCCGGGCGACCACCTGCGACATGTCAGCCTCAACACAGGGAATGGTCTCACCTTTCAATGCTTTGGCGAGAATATCCGGCGTCAGTTCACCGATTCCCGGCACTTTGGCCTTGCCAATGCAGGCAATTCCGACGGCTTGCAATTGTTCTTCAATGAAAGGTTCCAGTTCTTCCACGACATACAAGGTTCCCACTTGCGAAGCGAACTCACGGATTTTCTTGATCGGCAGCGGATAGGTGAAGCCTAATTTCAGATAGGATGCATCGGCGCCAAACACCTCCTGGGCGTATTGATAGCCCACACCCGAGGCGACAACACCGACTTTCTTATCGTTCCATTCAATGTAGTTTAGTTCAGTCGTCTCGCTAAACACAGTCAGTTGCTCGATGCGTTTTTCCACTTCGACCCGGCGTTTGCGGGCAGTTGCCGGTACCAGGTCATATTTGTTGACATTGCGGACATAGGGCCGCTTGCCTACTTCCTGGCGGGAACCGATTTCCACCAGGCTCTTGCTATGACAGATACGGGTCGTGATCCGCATCAGGACCGGCGTGTCAAACTGTTCGCTGATTTCCAGCGCCGCCTTCACCATGTCTTTGGCTTCCTGACTGTCACTCGGTTCCACCATGGCAATCTTGGCAAACTTGGCATAGTAACGGTTATCCTGTTCATCCTGCGAAGAATGGCAACCGGGATCATCCGCGCTGACCAGCACCATGCCGCCATTTACGCCTGCATAGGCAAAACTGAACAATGGATCTGCGGCCACATTGACACCGACCATCTTCATCGCGGCCAGCGAGCGGGCGCCAAACACCGATGCGCCGGCAGCTGTTTCCAGCGCGACCTTTTCATTCGGCGCCCATTCGGCGATGATATCGCCTTTGTATTCGGCAATATTCTCCAGGATTTCGGTGCTGGGTGTTCCCGGATAGGCGCAGGCGTACATAACGCCGGCTTCCCATGCGCCCTGAGCAATTGCTTCATTTCCCGTCAATAGTTTCTTCATTTCTCTACCCCCATTTTCAACTCGTCTTTATTATCACTGTGCAGTTTTTTACGTTTGGCATAGGCCAGAATCGCGCCCAGGGCGATCGACAGCGAGGCTAGTTGCCTCCCTTACCGGAAGCAATACAACAAGCCAGAGCGATCGAGTTCAACTTGGCCTCGGCGGTATCGGCCCGCGACACCATAACCACCGGATGGGTCGCGCCCAGAATCACACCGGCGCTCTTAAATTTCCCATAATGGATCAGCGATTTACCCAAAATATTGCCTGCCGAGATATCCGGCACCAGAAACAGGTCGACCTGGCCGGAAATTTGTGACGACAGGTTTTTGTGAGCTGCCGCCGCTGGACTGAGCGCCACATCCATGGCAATCGGCCCCTCAACTACGGCTGCCGGCAACTCACCGCGACGACTCATTTCCACTAATGCCTGAGCATCTACCGTCACCGGCATTTTGGGGTTTACCACTTCATTGGCCGCCAGAACCGCTACGTTGGGTTTGGCGATGCCCAGAGCATGCAATGCCAGCAACGCATTAATCAGAATCTCTTTCTTCTCGGCCAGGTCCGGGGCGATATTCATCCCGCCGTCGGTATGATAGGTCAGCTTGTCGCCGCCCGGTTCCTCAAAGGCGGCGAAGTGGCTCAGCAGTCGCCCGGTTCGCAAACCGCACTCGCTATTGAGCACCGCCCGCAGAAACTCACTACTGTTCACCAGTCCCTTGACCAATATGCCCGACTCGGTTTCACGGACAATCGCTACCGCCGTCAGCGCCGCCTTGGTGGGTTCGACTTCATGCACAATTTTTGTCTCAGCCGGCAGGCCGACCACAGCCAACATCGGCTGAATCAACGCACTGTCGCCAACTAAAACAGCTTCGGCCAGCCCGGCGTCATGTGCGGCCTTCACTGCCCTCAGTGCTTCTTCATCCTGCGCCGCCGCCACAACCAGCTGGACCGGCCCCTTACGTTTGGCGCGTTCAATCACTTCCGAAAAATGACGTAACATATCGATTGTTGCCTCCTCTTACGAATAGGTACGGGCTGCTTCTTCGCCCCGCAGGACCCGCTGGGCTCCTGCCGCCAAAGACTCCAGTTCTTCTTCGCCGGGCACGATTACCACCGGGGCGATGAAGCCGACCCGGTCCACGATGTCCGCCGTAAAATACGTTGCGTAGGCCATGCCGCCAGTCAGTACAATCCGGTCAATTTTCCCTTTCAATACGGTTGCCAGCGAACCGATCGACTTGGCCACCTGATAAGCCAGGGAGTCAAGCAACAATGCCGCTTTGGCATCGCCAGCTTCGGCCATTTTTTTGACCTGCCTGATATCCTTGGTGCCCAGATAGGCGTGCAATCCGCCCGAACCGAATAATCCGACCTTCACTTCCTGTTCACTGTATTTGCCGGAATAACAGAGTTTCACCAATTGACTGCAAGGCACGTTGCCGCAGCGATCCGGCGCAAACGGCCCTTCGTCTTTGCCATCGACGATATCAATCATCCGACCGCCCTGATGTACGGACAGTGAAACGCCGGTACCGAGGTGAGCTACAACCAATTTGACATCTTCATATTTCTTGCCCAGTTCCGCCGCCACTTTTCGGGCGACAGCCTTCATGTTCAGCGCATGGGTCATGCTAATTCGTTCAAACCAGGGCGAACCGGAGATACGGGCGACCGGTTCCAGTTCATCTACCGATACCGGATCGACGATAAAAGCAGGAATCGCCAGTTCCTGGCCCAATTTATAAGCGATAACCGAACCCAGGTTGGATGCATGCTCGCCGCGCTCTGCTTTTTCCATCTCCTGCACCATGGCTTCATTCACCTGATAGGTTCCGCCGTCCAACGGTTTCATCAAGCCACCGCGGCCTACCACCGCATTGATGGAAGACAATTCGATTCCGGCCTCAGCCAGTTCCCGTCTCAACAAATCGATCCGGTAGGGGTATTGGTCAAACACGCGGGCAAATGATTTCAGTTCGTCTCCATGATGTTCCACCGTTTTTTTGACCAGTACGGTTTCGCCTTCAAATACGGCGAATTTTGTTGAAGTTGCACCCGGGTTAACGGCCAGTATCCGTTCCACTGTCTTCCTCCTCATATTCCGGCGACATTGCGCCTCTTGCTATGTATAACAATAGACCCTCCAGCAACAGGAGAGTCAATATTTAATACATTATACTTATTCGTGATCACTCACGAGCATGACCTCAATAGGAATATGAAAAAAAGCAGCATCAACATAGTTTTTCCCCTAAGTTGATACTGCCTGTTTTCTGAACGATACAGCTTGATTAAACAGGTTGAACCGGAATCTGGATCTCTGTCAAAAATCGCTGATTGTCCTGGGAAATGAATTCATCGACAATCGCCCGTTCCAGCGCTTCACCCGCGATAACATAGCCCTGTCTGTGCACAAACTCCAGCAATGCCCGGTAATGCCCCGGCGAATTTCCATGCAACCCCTGAAACAATAAACAGGCATATTCACCCGCTGGTACAGTCACGGAAAATTCGGTTTCATCGCTGGAATCTTCAACCAGGATAAACACCGAACTATACTCCAAAAAGTTTCCCTGCTGCAAATTTTCTTCCGATACCGTCAGCCCGACTTTGCCGATAAAAATCGGCGACTGCCTGGCGCCGATCAACTTTTCTAGCTTACGCACCGACATTTCCAGACTCGGACCGCTTTGCACACTCTCCTGCAACCGCAATACCTGTCGTTCGGAAAAAAACCGGATTTCTGGCACTTCGGTCCGCGTCCCCGACAGAACCTCCTGCAATTCCTTGATTCGGCTGCCAAACTTGCGGCGGGTCATCTCCAGTTCATGGATTTTTTCGTTGATTGAGGCTTCCTGGCGTTGCAGCAGATGCAAAAAATATTCCACCCGGCGATGGGTAAAGTGCGCCTTGATTTCACTTAAAGGCACGCCAAGCAACCGCAAATATTTGATGATATCCAGCTGTTCAAACTGCTCAGTCGAGTAGTAGCGATATCCGGTTTGCCGGTTGACTTCATTCGGTTTGAACAGGCCGATTTCATCATAGTAACGAAGAGTTTTGACCGGAATATTCATCAGTTTGGACATTTCGCCGATGGAGAATCTATTTTGCATTCAAGCGCTCCCTTTGCAGAAAATCGGGAAGTCTTTCGACAATGCACCTTGTCGATAGTTCAATCTCGAGCCTCTTCCGCCAACCACCATTCTGCGATTTTTGTTTCGACATCAATAGAATAAACACCTGCCAAAAAGCAAAGGCTCTCATTAAAAACCTTACTGACTTTATAACCGGAACTTGCTGACCGCCTCACTCAATTCTTCCGCCAATCGCGCCAGCGCTTGGCTGGAAGCGGCAATCTCCTGCATGGTAGCCGACTGTTCTTGTGTAGCGGCTGATACTGTCTGAGCTTGGCTTGATGTTCCTTTGCTGATCGTATCAATCTCCTTCACCGAAGAAACAATCCTCTGGCTGCCACTCGCCATTTTTTGGATCGAGGCTGATATTCCCCGCATTTGCTCTGACACTTCATTGACAGAAACAAAAATTTCATTGAATGCTTTTCCCGCTTCACCGACCACTTCGGCACCGACGCGCACCTCTTTGGTTCCCTCATTCATGGCAACAACTGCGTCATCCGTATCTTTCCGTATTTCGGCGATTAGCTTTCCAATCTGTTTGGCTGCTTCCTGCGATTGTTCGGCCAATTTACGAACTTCCTCCGCAACAACGGCAAACCCTTTTCCCTGCTCACCCGCCCGAGCTGCTTCAATAGCGGCATTCAGCGCGAGCAGGTTTGTTTGTCCTGCAATACCGGAGATCGTCTCCACAATCTGACCGATTTCTTTGGATCGCTCCCCCAGCTTGGCGACAACTTCCGCCGAACGAACCACGGTTTTCTCGATCGTTCCCATTTGAACAATTGCCTTTTCCACCGATTGACTGCCCTCTGCAGCGATATCGGCGGATTTGCTCGACGCACCGGCGACCGTATTGGCATTGGCCGCGATTTGCCTGACTCCTGCCGACATCTGTTCCACAACGGCAACCGTATCCCCCACGGCTTTCAATTGGTTCTCTGCTCCGCAGGCCACTTCCGTTATGACCTCCGCCACTTGGGTGGCAGCCTGTGCGGATTGCTCGGCGCTAGCAGTCAGTTCTTCGGACGAGGCCGCGACCTGATCCGTGGACACGCCTACTTTCCTGATGAGGCCGCGCAAGTTTTCCGTCATGGTTTCAAAAGCATATCCCAGGCGTCCAATTTCATCCTTCGAATCAATTTTTAGATTCTCAAAAGAAATATCACCGGCTGCAATGCGTGTTGCCGCTGTCTCCAAAACCTTGATCGGATTGGCGATCTGGCGTGCAAACCACACAACGATGATAGAAACAATGAATAACACGATCAAAATAGTCGCCAGAGATATCCAAGTCAACGAAGACAAGACTTCTGTCATTTCCGCCACCGGCGCAGTTAGCGCCAACGACCAATTGGCGCTGGAAATCGGAGCAAAAGCGACCATCTTTCCAACTCCGTTGTATTCATAACGAGTTAACCCATGTTCGCCTTTCACCATTTTCTCAGTGGTGGTCTTCAGCTCCGGGGGGGCATTGGGATTTTTCAGAGTATTATCTTTCATCGCCATCTGTTTATCCGGGTGAATGATCGTCGTTCCATCCCCCTGGATGACATATGCATAGCCAGTCTTGCCGATTTTTATCGACAGAGCCTTACGGGAAATTTCATCCATGCTAATCGCGCCAAACAAGACGCCGATTATTTTATCCGCTGCCTTGACCGGCACGGCCACTACGACAACCATATGACCGGTAGCCATTGATATCACGGGATCAGATACATTCGCCCGGCCTTGCATAGCCTGTTTAAAATAATTCCGGTTTGCCACATCGGCAATAGGGCCCTGTGAATCATGAGATACTCCGGATGGCGTGGCAAATACCATCGATTCGTAGGCCGGATCCGACTTTCTGGCAGCCTCCATGAAGGGGATCACGGTACCCAAATTTCCGCTGCCTACAGTAGGCGTGCTGGCCAGCATGACAAGTTGAGAGGTGCGGGCTCCGATCCAGTCAGACACATCCGCCGCTGCATTCTCGGACTGCGTCTGCATGTCCCGCGCCAGATTTTCTGTAATAATTTCCCGGGCCTTCCAAAAGTTAAGCCCTCCCAGCGCGCTCAACGCAACCAGGAAAAGACTCAGCATAGACACCGTCAGTTTCATTTGAATACTCTTCATGGAACACCCTCCAAAACAGCTCCTAATTTACCTTGTTATCAGCATAAAAATGCGAAGCCCTTTTTCCGAGCTTCGCATTGCTTCGAAAACTCTTTGGAGAACTACTATTTTTTTATGCCGCTTACTGCGTTCTCCCCGGCGATTCGCCCGCTGTTCACGGCGAACCCCAGCGAATTCCCCGGCAGGATGAACACATAGTCATTGTCATAAATCGAATTTGCATCGGTTCCTGCCGCATATAGTCCCGGAATAACTGCCTGATTATCGGTGACAACTTCCGTTTTATAGTTTATTTTTATCCCGCCCAAACTCCCGTATGCACTCGGGGCAAATCGCAAGGCATAGAGTTTGGGTCCAACAATCGGTTTCAGATATTTGTAGTTTTTGTTGAACAGCTCATCCCTGGTTTTGCACGCATGGTTATATTGCTCGATCGTCTTTTGCAAATTCTGTGCATCGATTCCAGTTTTTCGGGCCAACTCTTCAACGGACTCCGCTACAGAGAGATTCTCATTGCCAGTTGCAATTGCCTTATCCAGTTCCAGGTGGAATTGGTCCATTCCGATATTGGCTGTGACCACATTGATTAAGTCCAGCCCGTGTTCGTCGTACCGTTTAATGATGTTTTCATCAACAATGGCAAAGGCAAAACGATTTTTCTGCCGCGCTATGGCGTTGACCGAAAACACCGGGTTTTCCATGACTTCTTCATTGATGAACCGCTCGCCCTGGAGGTTAACGACCAGATTGGGCTGGCGAAATGCCAATTCTATCGGAGCGTATCCCCCTGTATTGGGCGCAAAATATACCAGCTCCATGCCCATCTTGTCTTTTCCCGCTCCGGCTTCCCAAGCCATCTGGATACCGTCTCCGGTAAGGCCGGGACTTCGATAGGAAAACAAATCCTTTCCCCACTCATAACCGGTATTTTCTTTGATAAATTCAGGATTATCACCAAATCCTCCGGTTGCTATAATTACGGCTTTTCCCCTGGCTTCGACGGACTCTCCATTGCCGCCTTCCGCGACAACTCCCACAACCCGTCCGTCTTCCTTGATCAGTTTTTTCACCGGCGTGTTGAGACAAATCTCGACGCCCAGTTCCCTTGCTTTGTCCGTCATGAGCTGAATCATCGTCGAAGCGCCGCCCAGTCCGGGTTTTCCGTTTTTCGGCATGATGATATGCCAGGTGGCTTCCGAACCCGGAAAATACTTCGACGGCTCCACAAAATTCACGCCCATATCTTCCAGCCAGGCGATGGTTTCCGCCGATTTGTTCAGATAGGCTTTGACCAGTCTGGCGTCTGACCGCCAATGAGTATAATCCATGAATTGAGTAAAGGCTTCTTCCTTGGTCAGTCCGACCAGTCGCTCCCGTTGCCGCCGCGTCTCGATTCCCAGAAGTCCCACCGCTAGATTGGCGCAACCGCCGGTTTTGCCGGCTTTCTCAAAAACGATTACCTTTGCGCCTTTTTCCGCGGCGGTTAAGGCCGCTGCCAGTCCCGAAGCTCCGCCTGCTACAACAATTACATCCGCTTGCATTTGTTTCACAAGTTATTCCTCCAAATCATCATTCCGACTTATTTCACCCGGCCGCCTTCGCTTCCAGCTCCGCCAGCGTTCCTTGCCCCGTTCTGCAGTACATGTTGTTATAGCGCTCTTCCGGCAAATTTTTTCCGGTCATCTTCGCGGCACAGACGTCTCG
>JBGSKE010000035.1:0-13062 GCA_041741355.1 Negativicutes bacterium
TAACAGCCTTGCCGGAATAACAGCAGATGAGCGACAATGAAGACGGAAATCGACAATGGCAAGAATAACAGGTGAAAAACGGGAGGGGATTCCGTATGCAGGCAATTAGCAAAGAAAACGTTTTGATCCTGTGTTCGCAGAATAGTGCGCGTAGCCAGATGGCGGAAGGGTTCTTAAAACATTACGGCAGTAAATGGTACCAGGTTTATAGCGCGGGTTTTGACCCTGTGCCGGTGAATCCGCTGGCGGTGGCCGCGATGGCTGAAGTCGGCGTGGATATCTCTGGTCAGGTCTCCAAAAGCGTTCGGGAGTATCTCGGCAAGTTGTCTTTCGGGCATGTAATCGCCGTGTGCAAAAAAGCCGAAGAGCAGTGCCCGGTGATTTTTCCCAGTGCGCTGAAGATCTTGGCCTGGCCGTTTGATGATCCGGCAGCTTACCAAGGCTCGGAGGAAGAGTGTCTGCAGGAGTTCAGGCGGGTACGCAACGAAATCGAATTACAGGTCATCCACTGGCTGGCGCAGCGATGCGAACAAACTGACAAGAAACGAGTGCTGTTCCTATGCACCCACAATTCGGCCCGGTCGCAAATGGCGGAAGGTCTGATGAATACAATGCTGGGCGATCTGTACGAAGCGCACAGCGCGGGGGTTGAACCTGGCAAGTTAAATCCGTATGTTGTGCGGGCCATGGCGGAGCTGGATCTCGATATTAGCGGCAACCGGGTAAAAAGTGTCGATGAATTTTCCGGCCAGGAATTTGATTATGTGGTAACGGTTTGCGATAAGGCTGGGGAAGCCTGCCCGTATTTCCCCGGGGCAAAAACGCGGTTGCATCAGGCATTTGAAGATCCGTCGCAATTCACTGGCACGGATGAAGAAATCATGGACCAGGTCGCTACAGTGAGGGATCAGATTCGCCGCTGGCTGGTACAGACTTTTCCCTGTTAGCCGGTTTTGCTGCCAACGAGCCTGGCGTGGACGATCCGCTCATATGCGGCGTCCATTAGCGGCGATGAAATAATGAAGTCGGCGCTGGCTCTGTTGCAGGCGGTTGGGATATTGTAAACGACCGCAATGCGCAGCAACGCTTTCACATCAACGTCATGCGGTTGGGGTTCCAGCGGGTCCCAGAAGAAAATGATGAAGTCGATATCTCCTTCGACAATTTTGGCGCCGACTTGTTGGTCGCCGCCAAGCGGGCCACTGGCGAATCGATGGATATCCAGATTCAGTTCGGTTGCCAATAGTTGCCCGGTGGTTCCTGTCGCGAATAGTTTATGTTTCTCCAGCAGTTTTCGATTGTAGCGGGCCCATTCAAGCAATGCGGGTTTTTTGTTGTCATGAGCGATCATGGCAATTTTTTTTTGTTTCTGCATGGTTATCAATCCGGTAGTCAAAAGCATTTCCCCCTTCCATTCTATTGTAGTCATTATCGCATTGCTGATGTCGTTGATTGTTAAGAAACGGTGAAAAGTCATGGAAATCCATGATGGAAATGTAAATGATAAAAAATTCACTAATTAAAAGAGAATTTTTTCACAAATGAGTTGAATTTTGAATTTTGTTGCTGTACACTATGAATTATTGAGGGACTACAAAAAAGCAGGAGGTCTTGTCGTGAACGCTACGGTTGATTTCAAGGAAGTAGATGAGATTCTGGCGCGATACCGATATTCTGCCGGCAGCATTATTGCCATCTTGCAGGATATCCAGGCCAAATACCGCTACATTCCCAAGGACGTGTTTCCGGTTCTGTCCGAAAAACTCCATATCAGCACAGCTAAAATTTATAGCGTGGCAACTTTTTACGAAAACTTTTCGCTGCATCCCAAAGGAAAATACGTGGTTCGAGTGTGCGACGGCACCGCCTGTCATGTGCGCAAATCGATCCCGATGTTGGACAGGATGCGCAAAGAGCTGGGGCTGAGTGAAACCAAAGTAACAACCGACGATTTGCTGTTCACGGTGGAAACAGTTTCCTGCCTGGGCGCCTGCGGTCTGGCCCCGGTGCTGACTGTAAACGACAAGGTTTACCCGGCTATGACGCCGGATAAAGCAAGCGAATTGCTGGCAAAACTCAGGGAGGAAGACTGCGATGCTGTTAACTAGGCAAGATTTGCAAAATGCCCGGAGTCACTATAAAGCAGCGCTGGATTTTCAGCAGAAGAAGATTCTCGTCTGCGCCGGGACCGGTTGCGTGGCAGGCGGCTCGCTAGAGATCTACGCGGAATTGGTCCGTTTGATTGAGCAAAATGGCATTGCCTGCGCGGTCAGTTTGGAGAAAGAGCCGCACGAACATTCGGTCGGCGTAAAAAAGAGCGGTTGTCACGGTTTTTGTGAAATGGGGCCGCTGGTGCGAATTGAACCGATGGGTTGGCTATATATCAAGGTGAAGCTGGAAGACTGCGCCGAGATCATCAGCCGGTCGATTGTCGGCGATACAGTGGTGGAGCGTCTGACATACCAAAAAGATGGCCAGCAATATCCGACCCAGGAAGAAATCCCGTTCTATAAGAAGCAAACCCGACTGGTGCTGGAGCATTGCGGCCACATCGACGCCACTTCGTTGCAGGAGTATCTGGCAATCGGCGGCTACAAAGCGTTTGAAAAAGCGCTGTTCGAAATGAGCCCGGATGAGATCGTCAAAGTGATCGACGAGTCCAATCTGCGCGGTCGCGGCGGCGGCGGTTACCCTGCCGGGCGCAAATGGTCGCAGGTCAAACGGCAGAAATCAGAAGTCAAATTTGTCGTCTGTAACGGCGATGAGGGCGATCCCGGCGCGTTCATGGACCGCAGCGTCATGGAGGGCGACCCCCATCGGATGATCGAAGGGATGATGATTGCCGGCATTGCCTGCGGCGCAGCCTATGGTTACATCTATGTGCGGGCCGAATATCCGCTGGCGATTCAGCGGCTGGAGACCGCGATTGGCCAAAATCGCAACTTTGGTTTGCTTGGCGATAATATTCTCGGTTCCGGTCGCGCCTTCGATATCAAGATTAGTAAAGGCGCCGGCGCTTTTGTTTGTGGAGAAGGCAGCGCGTTGACGACTTCGATCGAAGGCAAACGCGGCATGCCGCGGGTCAAACCGCCGCGCACGGTGGAACAGGGATTGTATGGCAAGCCGACGGTATTGAACAACGTGGAGACCTTTGCTAATGTGCCGCTGATTATCAACCGAGGATCAGCCTGGTACAAGTCGATCGGACCGGAAAAAAGCCCAGGCACCAAGGCGTTCGCCCTGACTGGCAATATTGAGAATACCGGATTGATCGAAGTGCCGATGGGAACGACGCTGCGCGAAGTTATCTTTGATATCGGCGGCGGCATTCGTGACGGGGCCGGGTTCAAGGCGGTACAGATCGGCGGACCGTCCGGCGGCTGCCTGACCAAAGAGCATCTTGACCTACCGCTTGATTTCGACTCATTGAAAAAAGCCGGCGCGATGATCGGCTCCGGCGGTCTGGTGGTTATGGACGAACACACTTGTATGGTGGAAGTTGCCCGCTTCTTCATGAATTTTACCCAGAACGAGTCCTGCGGCAAATGTGTCCCCTGTAGAGAAGGGACCAAGCGGATGTTGCAGATTTTGGAACGGATCGTGGCCGGCCAGGGCGAGATGGCAGACCTGGATATGCTGCTGGAGCTGGCGGATACGATTTCTTCCACCGCGCTCTGCGGACTGGGCAAGACGGCGCCGCTGCCAGTGGTCAGCACGATCAAATATTTCCGTGACGAATATGAAGCGCATGTACGGGAAAAACGCTGCCCGGCCAAAAACTGCCAGAAGCTCAAAACAATTTTGATCGACCCGGCCCTCTGCCGCGGCTGCTCCAAATGCTCGCGCGCCTGCCCGGTCGGCGCGATTTCCGGCAAGATTAAAGAACCGTTTGTGATCGATCAGGCAAAATGCATCAAGTGCGGCGCTTGTATCGAGACCTGTCCGTTCAAAGCGATAAGGGAGGACTGACACCGTGAGCACAGAGTTTATGATGATAGACAATATGCCGGTGGAGATCGAGGGCGAGCAGAACATCCTCGCGGTCATTCGCAAAGCCGGCATCGAGCTGCCGACCTTCTGTTATTATTCCGAGTTGTCGGTATATGGCGCCTGCCGGATGTGCGTGGTCGAAGACAAATCCGGTGAGATTCATGCTTCCTGCTCGACGCCGCCGCAAGCCGGCATGGAGATTCGCACCAATACGCCGCGGCTGCGCAAATATCGTAAAATGATTTTGGAGCTGCTGCTGGCCAACCACTGCCGCGACTGTACGACCTGCGAAAAAAACGGCAAATGCAAACTGCAGGAACTGGCCCAACGGTTCGGCATCAAGCAGGTTCGATTCAGCAACACTGCCGGCGAGCCGGAACTGGATACATCCTCGCTGGCGATTGTCCGCGACAAGAGCAAATGCATCCTTTGCGGCGACTGCGTGCGGATGTGCGAAGAAGTTCAAAACATCGGCGCGATCGATTTTGCCCACCGTGGTTCAAAAATGACAATCAGTACGGCGTTTGACGAGCCGATCGCCGCGACAAAATGCATCGGCTGCGGGCAATGCGCGGCGGTCTGTCCGACCGGGGCCATTGTGGTCAAAAATGATACGGCCAAACTTTGGAAAGATCTCAGCGACAGCAATGCCAAAGTCGTGGTGCAGATCGCTCCGGCGGTGCGGGTCGGTGTCGGCGCGGAGCTGGGGCTGGCTGAAGGCGACAATGTGATGGGAAAAATTGTCGCGGCGTTGCGTCGGATTGGCTTCGACGAAGTGTTTGATACGACGACCGGCGCTGATCTGACCGTGCTTGAGGAAGCGGGCGAGTTTTTGGCAAAAGTGCAGAAGGGTGAAAAATTACCCCTGTTCACTTCTTGCTGCCCAGCCTGGGTTAAATACGCCGAATTGCATCACCCCGAACTGATGGGAAATATTTCGACCTGCCGTTCGCCGATGCAGATGTTTGGCGCGGTATTAAAAGAACACTATAGTCACTCCAATCGTCGGGTGGTCGTGGTGGCGATCATGCCCTGCACAGCCAAAAAACAGGAGGCGGCGCGCGACGAATTCACTGAAGCGGGCGTTCCCTATGTGGATTATGTCATTACTACGCAGGAACTGGTGCAGATGATTCGTGAAGCAGGCATCGTATTTTCGGAGATCGCGCCGGAAGCCGTCGATATGCCATTTGGCGCGACCAGCGGGGCCGGGGTGATTTTTGGCGTGAGCGGCGGTGTGACCGAAGCCGTAATCCGCAGGATTTCCGATGACAAGTCGGCGCCGGCGCTGCGGGCGATTCCTTTCTCCGGCGTGCGCGGTTTGCAGGGAGTCAAGGAAACGAGCATCGATTACCATGGCCGGGAAGTGAAAATTGCCATTGTCAGTGGGATTAAAAACGCTGAAAACTTGATCAAAAAAATGCAGCGCGGCGAAAAGCAATATGATTTCGTCGAAGTGATGGCTTGCCCTGGCGGCTGTATCTGCGGCGCGGGACAACCGGTCACCAACAGCGAAGGCAAAAAGCGGCGTAGCGCCGGGCTGTATGAAACCGACCGGATGAGCACGATCAAACGTTCCGAGGAAAACCCGGTGATCATGGCGCTCTATGGCGGCTTACTCAAAGGCAAGGTGCATAAATTACTGCATGTGCATTATCACGGAAAGGCGTGAGCGAGATGATGATTATTCATGTTTGTATTGGCAGCGCTTGCCATATCAAAGGTTCCTATAATGTCATCAATTCTTTGCAACAGTTGACGGAAGAGTATGGCCTGACCGATCAGGTTGAAACCCGGGCCGCCTTCTGCCTGGGTCACTGCACGCAGGCGGTTTCGGTGCGGATCGGCGATGGCCAGGTGCAGAGCGTGACCGGGGCAACAACCCGCGATTTTTTTGCCAAGCAGGTTGTGCCGCTCGTCGGGCCGCGCGCTTGATCAGGCAGGTGGAGGGATAAGAATGAAAAAGATCGAGCTGGAAATCTGCCAAGGCACTTCATGCCACCTGCTGGGGTCGCAGGAATTGCTTGAAGCGGTTGTGGCTTTGCCCGAAAAATGGCGAGAATCCATTGTGCTAAAGCGGGTCGATTGCCTGAAAAATTGTCGTCAGGGGCCAAATGTCCGGATTGACGGCGTTCTCGCATCCGGCTTGACAGCGGAACGACTGGTCCTGCTACTGGAAGAGAAATTTAGCCTGGTGTAACGCGATATAGAGCAATGGTATGGCAAAAAAGTGGAACCGGAAATCACTCCGGTTCCACTTTTTGATATTTAGAAAAGATCACAGCTGGGCCAGCATTATTAACAAAGTTATAATCTTGCCGACAAAGGAATTGTTCCGGTTTAATAGAAATATAAGTGTGAGACCAAAACAGAGGAGGAGACCCGATGTCTTTATTCAAATCGTCGCCTTGCAATGAGGCGTCTTGTATCATCCAATACGTGGAAGACCGACTAAACGGGAAACAAGTGCAGCAACCCGCTGCGGATTATCCGATCCATAACAAAATGCTAGGGCATTTTCTGCGTCTTTTGGGCAGTGAGGAAAACCTATCCGGCAGCGTAAAAAAAATGGTGGGGGTCATTCCGGCGCTTAGCGATTTTGATGTGCGGATGCGGCACTCTTCCAACAAACTGATTGATTTTGCGGCGGAAATGGCGACGCTCAGCGAATCCAATCTGGCAATCGTTCAACAGATCACCGCCAGCATGAATGAGGTAAACAGCACCATTCACACCACATCGGCCACAATGGGCCAGTTGGCGCAGTCGTCGCAAAACCTGATTGTCAAGAATGACGAAAGCATGAACCAACTGCAGGAAATTCAGTCGCTGAAGGAAGATGTGATCAAAGATACGACCCAGATGGGCAGCCAGATCGAACAGCTGGTGGAAATGGCCGAACGAGTCAACGACATCGTCAATGGCGTAGCGGCAATCGCCGAGCAGACCAATCTGTTGGCGCTCAACGCTTCGATTGAAGCCGCCCGCGCCGGCGAGGCCGGTCGAGGATTTGCCGTGGTGGCGACGGAAATCCGTAAACTGGCCGATAATACCAAGCTGAACCTCAATGATATGCGCGGTTTCGTGCAAAACATTCAGGAAGCGGCCCGCGGTAGTCGCGGCAGCTTGAACAACACGCTGCACTCGACCAGCAAGATGAACGAGCGACTGGATATCGTATCTGGCACAATTAACCAAAATATGGCGATGCTGAAAGATACCGTTCAGGATGTCGACACGATTACCGTCGCAATGCAAAATGTTGAAGAGTCGGCTCGGCAGGTCAACCAGGCAATGGGCATGTCGGCGCAAGATGCCGAAAAATTGCATGCGATGACTCAGGTGATTCACGCCGACGCAATGCAGAGCGCCGACAATGCCAAGCAAATTTCGCAAATCGATCAAAACCTCAGCGATATTTCCCGGGAAATGATTACGGCGCTGACGGGAGGCCTGCATGCGGTATCGAATGCCGAACTGATTGAGAACCTGCAAAAAGCTAGAACCGCTCATGGAAACTGGGTTAAAAACTTGCGGAAGATTGCCGATGAAATGACAGTATATCCGTTGCAAACGGATTCTAAACGTTGCGTATTCGGTCATTTTTACCACTCGGTCCATATCGATCACCCCGAGGTAGCGCCGGCATGGAATGCGATCGACAGTGTGCACCACGACCTGCACAATCTTGGCGACAAGGTGATTGCCGCCGTGAAATCGGTGGACCGGCAACTGGCCGACAGTCTGTGCCAACAGGCGGAACATCTGTCTGGCGAGATTATGGGCAATATTGATCGTACGGTGGAAACATTGGAACGTCTAACAAAAAAAGGCGTGGAAGCGCTCAAGGGCTAATCGCAAAGTTGATGGCGGCCGGTTCGGCCAGCGGTCGGCTGAACACATAGCCTTGCACGCAGTCGCAATCCAGCGCGGTCAATTTTGACAACTGCGACGCGGTTTCGACTCCTTCCGCCACCACATGCAGTCCCAATACATGAGCCATGTCGATGATGGATCGAATGAAGCCTTCTTGCACCTTATCCTCGAGAATTTTATCGATAAAGGTTTTGTCGATTTTTAGCGTTGTTACCGGCAAGTTGCGCAGATAGGTCAGCGACGAATAGCCCGTGCCAAAGTCATCGAGCGACAGTTTGATGCCGAGTGCATTAAGCGCAGCCAATTTGCGGGTGCTATCAGCCAACGACTCGATCAGGACGTTTTCGGTGATTTCCACTTCCAGTTGACCGGCCTGAATGTTGGCGTCGCTGATGCAGCGGCAGACCATCGGCACAAAATCGGTGTCTGCCAGTTGACGTGGCGAGACGTTCACCGCGACATGCAGGTTGCTGCGGCCGAGCGTAGCTAGTTTATGGGCAAACCGACAAGCTTCGCCAAAGACCCATTCACCGATCGGCAAAATCAGGCCGTTTTGTTCGGCCAGCGGAATGAAGCGGATAGGAGAAACATGGCCATGTTCGTGGCTATGCCATCGCAGCAGAGCCTCGAACCCGAGAATTTCGCCATTGGCGAGTGAGATCTGCGGCTGATAGTGCAGCGAAAACTCTTTGCGTTCCAACGCATGTCGCAGGCTGTTGGTCAATAGCAACTTTTCATAGGCGTCCTTCAGCATTGCCGATTCGTAGAACCGCCAACAGTTGCGACCGGCAGCCTTGGCTGCGTACATCGCGTTATCGGCGTTCTTGAGGATTTCCTCGGCCTGGTTGCCATCGCCGGGGTACAAGGTCACACCCAGACTGACCGACATGTGAATGTTGTGTCCACCCACCGTATATTCGCGTTGCGCGGCATTTACCAGTTGATTGGCGATTTCTGCGATATGGCGCAAGTTCTTTTCGCCCGGCAAGATCGCGATGAACTCATCGCCGCCGACCCGGGCGACAAAGGCGTCCGGTCCCACCGCTTGGCAAATTTGCTTGGCCGAAGCCTTGATCAGGTCGTCGCCGCAAGAATGGCCAAAACTATCATTTACCGTCTTCAGGTCGTCCAAGTCGATAAACAGTACCGCTCCGCTGGCTTCACCGCTGCGGGCTTTTTGCATTTCAGCTTCCAGGCGATTGTTGAGGTAAGCGCGGTTGGGCAGGCCGGTCAACGGGTCGTGGTAGGCCTGGTAATTGGTCCGTTGGTGCGCTAGGGCGTTTTTAACGGCGATAGCGGCGACGGTGGCAAATTGTTCAAACACAGCTAGCTTTGCCGGTTCCAGCATGATCGGTTCGCCAAACAGGGCCAGGCCGATGCTGCCGATCGTCTTGCCATCGATGATCAGCGGCGCTTGCATCTCAGCGGTCATTTCTTGATTGAAAGAGTTAACCATGCGTTGGGGCCAGTGGGCATAATCCTGAATCACGACGGATTGCCCGGTTCTTTGGACTTCGCCGAAAATGCCTTGACCATCAAACAAGCGGGTCGTGCCGGTTTGGCCCTGATAGCGTCCAAGGCCGCATTTGATCTCGACATGGCGGCCATCCGGCGTGAACAGGACAATGAAACCGTGCGGGATACCCATGAAGCTCTTCGCCTGTTCCAAAATATTCTGCAGCGCCTTGTCCAGATCCAGTTCGGTGACCAACGAGGCGGTCGTTTCGGCCAGTTTTTGCAGCAATTTGTTTTGATAGTTGATTTTTTCCTGGACGTAGGCCCGTTCGAGGGCAATCGAAGCTAGGGCTGCGAACTGAATGACGACGGCGACATTTTCTTCGGACACCGGATGGATGCTGTCGGTCCAGACGACCGCGAGCGCGCCGCGAACTTGTTCGCCCAGTTTCAGTGGCACAATAATCAGCGAGGCGACTCGGTCAAAGCGAGGATCGGCGATGCGCTGCGGGTGGTTGCGGTAATCTTTTTCCCAGCTTGCTTCGCCGCTGCGATAGACCTGCGACAATAAGCCCTGTTCCTGCTTTACGGCAGGCGCCAGGGCGGTTCGGTAAAAATTGGCTATCTGGCTCAATTCATGGCGGACCGTGAAGCTGGATCCATTTTCCTCGAAATAGCCGATGTAGCCCTCTGGCGCACCGACAAGGCGCACCGCGTCATGCAACACCGATTTCAGCAGTCCGTCGGTATCTTCGCCGGCGTGTGTTAATAGACGGGTGGTGGCCCGATATATTGCTTTTCTCGCAGCAGAATATCATTTTCCTTTTGTTGACGCTTAATGATTTCAACGGCCAGAGCCTGATTGAGCGCTGTAAGTTCCTGGTTGGCCGCGCAGAGATCCTGCGTGCGCAGCTCCACCGTTTCTTCAAGTTTGCAGGCATGCTGCCGCAACTCCTGTTCCAGGCGCTTGCGCTCGGTGATGTCGCGAATGATGCCGACCGCATGCCAACCATCCGGCAGTTGCAGGGAAGAAAGCGACAATTCGATGGAAAATTCATGACCGGCCTTATGAATGGCGGTTAATTCATGGGTTGTATTGATCGCATTGCCTTGGCCGGTTTGGCGAAAAGTTTCAAATGCGAAGGCTTGAGCTGTGTGATAGCGCGCCGGGGCTAACAGTTGATGCAGGTTTTGGCCGATTGTTTCTGCGGCGGTATAACCGAATATTTGTTCGGCGGCTTTGTTCCAGAAGGAAATCCGGCCCAGCGGCTCCATCATCAATACGGCGTCCTGGGTCGACTCGGTAATCGCGCGAATTCGCGCTTCACTTTCACGCAGCTTTTGTTCTGCCGCCAGAGCCGCCTCTGTCTGCCGACAACGGAGCTCGAGTTCAGTCAGGTCTGCTTCACGAGTTGCCGACTCGCCATTATCTGTGGTATTCATCCCGTACCTCCAGAAGTTTGCCGCTCAAGCTATATTGGTACTATTATACCATTCGCCGTCTGACACGCGCAAAAAAAACTGGGCCATTTAGCGTAGACGGGGAGGGTTTCTCGCAACGGAAGATTGCATAAAAAACTGAGTCCATGGGTTCTTGTTCCTTTTTCCCAATATAGTTGCGTTCGTTGTGACGAGTTCGATTCAATCGAACTCGTCATTTTTCTGCCCGAGCGAGGTCGGTGCGGATTTGACGATTTGGGCAGGAAAGCGTAGCATAATAAGGTGTTTTATTATTTTTGGGGATAGGAGAATTTACATTTGAAGCTATACATCGCGGAAAAACCCAGCCTGGGGGCGGAGATCGCCAAATACCTGCCAGGGCCGCTTACTCGCCGGGATGGATATATCACGACAGGCGACGGCGTGGTGACCTGGGGGTTTGGTCACATCCTGCGCCAGGCGGAACCGGGCGAGTATGATCCGAAATATGAAAAATGGCGGATGGAAGACCTGCCGATTATACCGGCGACCTGGAAACTGCTGGTGTCGCCTTCCTGCCAAAAACAATTCGGCGTGATCAAAAAGCTGATCGAAGAAGCGACAGAGATCGTCCATGCCGGTGACCCGGACCGCGAAGGCCAGCTGCTGATTGATGAAGTGCTGGAGTATGTCGGAAATCAAAAGCCGGTCCAGCGGATTTTGCTCAATGCGCTGGATGAAAAAAGCATCAGGCAGGCGCTGGCTGCATTGCGCGACAACAGGGATTTTCAGAATCTCAAGCAATCGGCGCTGGCCAGGGCGCGGGCCGACTGGCTGATAGGCATGAACTTTTCGCGGGCCTTTACGCTGGCTGCGCAGCGGGCCGGGCACCGGACCACCCTGCCGGTGGGCCGGGTAAAAACGCCGACGCTGGCGCTGGTCGTCAGACGGGAACGCGAGATTGAGAGTTTTAAACAGGTGGATTACTTCACCGTCAAGGCCGAATTTCAGCATGAAAACGGCCTGTTCACCGCCTACTGGAAACCGGCGGAGGAGCAGGCGGGTCTAGACGCCGAGGGGCGACTGGCGGACAACGCGGTGGCCCGGGAGCTGCTGGCGAAACTGGCGGCGCCGCCGCTAACGGCTGAGATTGTCCAGTGCGAGACCACCGAGAAGAAGGAGCCGCAGCGGTTGCCGCTGTCGCTTTCTTCGCTGCAGGTGCTGGCAGGCAGGAAGTTCGGCTATGACCCGCAACTGGTGCTGGATACGGCGCAAAAATTGTATGAAAAGAAACTGGCCACCTATCCGCGCTCGGATTGCGATTTTCTGCCGGAGTCCCAGTTCGCGGACGCTGCCGTGATTCTCAGCAATTTGTGCGGCAACAAGGCGTCAGACCTAGCGGGTTGGGCTGGTCGGGCCGACTCCCGGATCCGCAGTCGGGCCTGGAATGACAAAAAAATAACGGCCCATCACGCGATCATTCCCACGGTGGAAAAGTGCAGTGGGGCAGGGCTCAGTGAGACCGAGCAAAACGTGTACTATCTGATTGCACAGGCCTATATCGCGCAATTTTTTGCTGTCCATGCCTATAGTCAGACCAAGGTGACCGTTCGCCATGCGGCAGAAAATTTTGCCGCAGGTGGGCGCATCGTCCGTGAGCTGGGCTGGAAGGAACTATACGGCGCGGACGCCGAAGAGAAAAAAGAGGACGACGAAGGCACGCTGCCGCCGATGGAAACGGGCGACAAAGTCGACTTTGTCCAGGCTTTTGCCGAAAAGAAGAACACCCGGCCGCCGGGCCGGTTTACTGCCGCCACACTACTGGCAGCGATGAAAGAGATCCACAAATACGTCAAGAACCCTGAGCTGAAAAAGCAGCTTAAGGATGTGAGCGGTATCGGCACCGAAGCGACGCGGGCCACGATCATCACAGAGTTGGTGACGCGGGGCTTCTTGCGGGAAGAAAAAAAGAAAAAGTTCCTGCTGCCGACTGATTCGGCCTATCTGTTGATCGATGCGTTGCCGGAGGAAATGACCTATCCCGATTCCACGGCGCTTTGGGAAAACGTCCTGCGGCAGATGGCCGAAGGCAGCCAAAGCCTGGAGGAGTTTCTGCGGCGTCAGGCGGAGTATACGGTGGAAATCTGCGCGCTGGCGACCGGCCTGCGGTTCGCGCTGAAGGGCGACCATCCCTGCCCGCGATGCGGCAACGGGGTCCTGCAACCGAGAAACGGCAAGAACGGCAAATTTTGGGGCTGCTCGCAGTACCCGGCCTGCCGGAACAGCTGTAACGACAAGAACGGCGCGCCGGATTTGCCGGCG
>JBGSKE010000036.1:0-2950 GCA_041741355.1 Negativicutes bacterium
CCGTTGAAAGTGAATTTGCAGCTAGCGAAACTGGCGGCAGATTACGCTCTCGATATGCGCAACCGCAAGTTCTTTGCCCATGTCGACCCGGACGGCAAAGATCCGTTTGAGCGCATGGCAGCAGTTGGCATCGATTTTCCCAATGCCGGCGAGAATATCGCCCTGAGTCCTGATGTGGAAACCGCACATCGGATGTTGCTGGAGAGCCCGTTGCATCGGGAAAACATATTGAATCCGAAATTCACCGAGATTGGTATCGGTGTCCGGCCAGATGCGCGGGGTGGGGTGTATTTGGTGCAGGAGTTTATCGGGCCATAGAGATTTGTATTTTTATCAAAAAAAATATTGTGCGGATTTTTAGTTGACAATTAGTTGATTTGCATTATAATTTAATCAATCGATTAATTAAATCAAGTGATTAAATAAATTTGAATTAGGAGTGATAAACACGTGACTGATGAGAAAACGACGCAAGATGCCAGAGAAAAACTGTTGGCTGCCGGGACTGAATTGTTTGCCGCCCAAGGTTTTGCCGGTGTTTCCATTCGTGAATTGGCAACGGCGGCTGGCGTCAACAGCGCCTTGGTTTCCTATCACTTTGGCGGTAAAGCGGGACTCTATGAGTCCGTGATCACGGCCCAATATGAGCGGTTAGTCGGCAAGTTTGAGGCGATTGCCGCATCAACCGCAACGGTGGAGGAAAAAGTCCGCATGTATGCAGACGTAATCCGGCGTAATCATACCGAAGATCAGCCATTGATGGCGCGGTTGATACAAGGTGAGCTGACTAGTCCCACCGCTTGCCTGGAAAATGTGGTGCGCAAGTACACGGTCCGGATTGCCGGCATTATCAGTGGCGTGTTACGACAAGGCATCCAGGCCGGTAATTTTCGCCAGGATATTGATCCGGTGTTTGCGGCAATGACTATGGCGGGAATGTTAAATTTTTATTTTATCCTGCGGGAAGTGACCAAAGCGGTGGTGCCGGAATTTGCCGGCAGAGACCAAGAGTTTGTGGAATCGGCGCTGAAGATTTATCTCAAAGGAATGGGGAGGGTAGAATAGTGAACACATCCGGCGTAAATAATAAAACAAAGCTGAAAATTGCAGTGTTGGCTACGCTAGTTGCCTTGGCGATCGGGATGGCTGGCTATAAGTTGTACGGTCGGGCTGAAACAGGAATTACCGCAACGGGAACAATTGAAGTGACCAAGACCGATATTACACCCAAGGTCGGCGGTTATCTGGTTGAGTTGAAAGTTAAGGAAGGCGATACGGTAACCGCCGGGCAACTGGTTGCGAAAATCGATCGCCCCGATTTAAAAACTCAACTGCTGCGCGATGAAGCGGCGTTAGCTAGAGCAAAGGCGCAATTGCGCGATTTGGAACAAGGCGCACGCAGTCAGGAATTACAGGAAGCGGCAGCCAATCTGGCGGCAGCACAGTCGCAGGCGGAGAAAGCTAGGGCGGATTTTGTTCGCTATAGCCGGTTATTTCGTGACGGCGCCATTTCCACCCAACAACTTGATAATAGCCGGTCTTTGCATGAGGTGGCAGCGAACAATCTATTGGCTGCACGGTCCCGTCACAGCCTGCTGTTGGCCGGTAACCGACCGGAAACGATTGAGGCGCAGCGGCTGGAAGTCGAACGTTCCAAGGCGGTACTCGCAAGTAGCGTGACTCAGATTGCCGACACAACAGTTGCCAGTCCACTGGCTGGCCGGGTCTTATCAAAAAATTATGAACAAGGCGAATATGTTAACGCGGGAGCTGCCATTGCCACCATTGGCGACCTGCGCGACTGTTGGGTCAAGATTTATGTAGCGACGGAGCAGTTGGGACAGATTAGGCTGGGGCAAGCTGCAAAAGTGAAAATCGATGCCTATCCCGATAAAACTTTCCGCGGCGAAATCAAGGAAATCAGCCAAAATGCCGAGTATACGCCACGGCAAAGTATTACGCAACGCGAACGGGCCAACTTGGTATTTGCAGTGAAAGTAAAGATTGATAACGCCGAAGAATTCATGAAACCAGGGCTTCCGGCGGATGTGGTCATCGAATGATCCAGACGCAGGGACTCAGTAAACAGTTTGCCGGCTTGACTGCTGTCAACGCGGTAGACTTGCAGGTTAATGCCGGTGAAATCTTCGGCTTGGTGGGGCCGGATGGCGCAGGGAAAACAACCTTGATGCGGATGATTTTGGGGATTATCGATCCGACGGCAGGGACGCTGTCAGTGATGGGCAACGCCAATATCGAATCGATCAAGAAATCGATTGGTTATATTCCGCAAAAATTCAGCCTGTACCGGGATTTGAGCGTAATGGAAAATATCAGGTTGATCGGATCGCTGTACGGAGCTTCTACTGCCGCGATCGAAAGCCGGGCGCAAGAAATCCTTGCATTTACCAATTTATTGCCGTTTGCCGACCGTCTGGCGGATAACCTATCTGGCGGGATGAAACAAAAACTGGCGCTGGCGGCTGGATTGATGCATAAACCCAAGCTGTTTTTTCTCGATGAACCGACTACCGGGGTCGATCCCGTGTCGCGGCGGGAGTTTTGGCAAATGTTGTACCGGTTGAACAAGGAAGGCATGACGGTGTTTGTTTCAACCCCTTACATGGATGAAGCCGAACTCTGTACCCGGGTCGCTTTTATGCACGAAGGGAAGATCGTTTCCTGCGCTTCGCCCGAACAATTGCGGGCAGATTATCCCTATAAAATTCTCGAATTGACGATAGCCGGACGAGAAATCAAAAAACATCTGCAGCAGTGCGGGCTGGTCGATATCAATGCGTTTGGCGAGCAATACCATCTGGTGGTAAATAATCCGGCACAAGCGACAGCGGATGTGACTGCGGCATTAAACCGGGCCGGTTTTGAGCTGTTTTCCCTGGAGCAGGTTCCACCTACGCTGGAAGATGTATTTGTGGCGTTAGCTGGGGAG
>JBGSKE010000037.1:0-4716 GCA_041741355.1 Negativicutes bacterium
TCTGCAAATCGAGAAAGGAAGCCATTCCCTTTAACGAATGAAACAGTCGAAAAATTGTATTTAGGATCTCATCATCGATGTCGCCCGACTGGGATGCATGCTTTTCCAGCGCCAAAATCTGCGGTTCGATATCATCGAGCATCTCCCGGCTTTCGGTGACAAAATCGTGGACCATTTCACGGCGTTCGTCCTGTTCCGACGACATGCCCTCATCCCTCCAGTTTTTTTGAACGTGTGCAGTCAAGCATTTTAATCATCTCATCGTAGGCATTCTTCAGCCTTTGATACTCCTGAGCCATTCTGGCCTGCTCCGCCTGAGAAAGTTTGACCTGTTCCCGTTCTTTGCCGACTCGGTCGAGGACTTCCATCAATTCGGCGATACCGACCGGCTTGCCAAAAAACGCATAGGCGCCGTTGTTAACGGCAGCGATCGCGGTTTCAGCGTCACCATAACCGGTCATGATGATCACCCTCGCTTCGGGGTCGATCTGTCGAATGACTCTTAACACTTGGATTCCAGTCATGCGTGGCATACGCATATCGGTGATGACTACATCATAGTTCCCCTGCGAATACTGTGTTACCGCGTCCGCCGGCGAAGTGAACATATCCGCACGATGTCCGGCCGGCTCGAGTGCGGCCGCCAAACTCTCCATGCAGTCTCTTTCGTCATCAATCATCATAATTTTCATTACCGTTCCTCCATTACCGCAAATTGCGATACATTTCTTTATATAGCAAAAAGCGTGCCAATAGCGGCACGCTTGTAAAAGCCTATTTCTATGCGTTTTGCAAATTTTCTATGAAAAATACCCCGTTTTCTCTGTACGTTATCGCACATTCGCAGCTCAATTCGTGTGCGAAAACGAGCACCGCTTTGTTTATGCTAATTGATTTCCGCGCAATTCACCTCCTCATCGGCCTGCCATTCTTTGAGCGTCACGACCAGAATTGTGGAAAAACCGTCAGTCGGCGGCAACAATTCAATTTTGCCGGAAAAACCGGTAACGATTGAATGGACGATCGACAGACCCAGTCCCAGTCCTTCGGTTTTCGTCGTAAAGAAAGGCCGAAACATATTCGCCAGTGCATCGGCCGAAAACCCGGTTCCTGTGTCAGCAATGATCAGACAGACACCTTGTTCGCTAACCCGGGTCTCAATTACGATTCTTTTATCTTCGCGTTCGGTCAAATCAAGGGACTGACGGGCATTAGTCACCAGATTGATTACAACTTCCTCTATTTGCGTTTCATCGCCGGACACGGCGGGAATACCCGGATCAAGCTTCAGCTCCAGTTCAATTCCATGCGACATCAGCTGGTGCTCAATCATTTCCAGCCCTTCGCGAACTGCTTGATTCAAGTCGATCGCACTCGTCTGCGCGACCGCTTGGCGACTTTTGACGAAGTTGCGTACTCGCTGGATAATTCGCTGAATACGGTCAGCATTGCGCGAAATCAAGCCGAGCGCTTTCATGATCGCTTTCGGATCAAATGTCTTCTTTTTTTCGAACCAATAGACAATACTATCAGCCGATAGCTTGATCGCTTGTAGTGGTTGGTTCAATTCGTGGGTGATACCGGCGGCCATAATGCCAAGGGATGCCATATGCCGCGCTTCCAGCGCCGTATCGAGCGCCAAAGCCAACTGCCCCTCCAGTTCTTTGCGTGACGAGATGTCATCGCCGATCCCAGCAATCGCAATCACTTCACCTTTACTATTGATCACCGGACTCAGGCGAAATTCGACCCAAACCGACCTGCCGCCCACTGTTACCAAATCTTGTTTGTGTAACGAGGCAGCCCGTAACGCCACCCGCTCCTCATCCGCCGCCAGGCGGGCCGCTGTGGCAGCATCCCACAAATCCTTATCGGTTCTACCCAACACATATTCAACCGACCGGCCGACCAAAGCGCAAAATGCCGGATTGGCATACTGATAGCGGCCTTCACAATCCTTTTGCCAAACAAACAACGGAATTACCGACAGCAAATCTCGTTCAATACATTCCATGTCCAACCTCCTGTTGGCTGATTCTCCGCAAATTTTCCCGTTGTTCGCAACATTGTGCAATTCAGGCTTCATTGTTCCTGTCACCCGTTTGTTTCGCGACTGGACTATTTTTTTCCTGCAACGCGCCTGCCGCTGCAGAATATGTTTAAAAAAACGATACCTTCTGACCGATAATGAATCTGGATGAATACGCTTTAATCTATCCATGACGGATAAATCAAATTATTTTTGAAAATTGATTGACGTATTCATCGCGTTCTGTTAAAGTTAGATTTGCGCATTACTATACTATTTATGCGCCCCTGCCAAAAACCCGTTCGCGCGACCCGTGCCCCTTCTCCTCTTCCCGTTTTGCCTGCGGAGAGGTCGAAAGCCACGCTGTCCCGAGTCCGCTAAGCAGGAAGACAGAGGAGGAAAATCCATGTTTGAAGACAAATCCCTAAAATGTAGAGATTGCGGCGTAGACTTCGAGTTCACCGCACGTGAGCAAGAATTTTATGCAGAAAAAGGTTTCCAAAACGAACCAGGTCGCTGCCCGACTTGCCGCTCCGCGCGCAAGCAAAGCGGTAACTTTGGTGGCGGCAGAAACCAAGGACAAGGCGGCGAGCGCCAAATGCATCCGGCCATTTGCGCCGAGTGCGGTTGCTCCACCGAAGTTCCTTTCGCCCCGCGTAGCGATCGTCCGGTTTATTGCCGCGATTGCTTTCAAAAATCGCGTGGTTTTGGTCAATAAGACCTAACCCAAGCGAGACGCAACGCGGACGCAGGCTCCCGTGTTAGCGCATAAGCAAGAACATAAAGGCCGTCCCTTTGGGGGCGGCCTGTTTTTTTATTTTACCGCTGCTCCCCCTCCTCGGCCTTGCGAACACAATTTTTACCGTCGTGTTTCGCGGCATACAATGCTTTATCTGCCGCCTCAATCAGCGTCTGCGGGTCATCGTCTTGCAAAGGATACACACTAGCGATACCCAAACTGATCGTCACCCGTCCAAACGGCGACTTATCGTGCTCAATCCCCAACTCCTCCACTTGCTGCCGTACTCGCTCAGCAAACGCGACCGCACCAGCGCTTTGGGCATCAGGCAAGACAATGATAAATTCTTCGCCCCCATAGCGGGCAACAAAATCCGCCGCGCGTTGCGTATGGTTTCGCACGGTACGGGCAACTTGTTTCAAGCACTCGTCACCGGCCTGATGGCCGTAGGTATCGTTATAAGCCTTAAACCAGTCGATATCGGCCATAACAACGGACAGCGGAGCGCCCATGCGAATCGCCGTTCGCCAACTACGCTCGTAATAATCATCAAAGTAACGCCGATTGGGAATGCCGGTCAGTCCATCCATCATCGCGATGATCTGGAGTTCCATATTGGCTGCTTCGAGTTCCTCAGTCCGCTTGGCAACGCTCTCTTGCAATTGCTTATTCATTAACCGCAACAAATAGGCCGACTGTTCCTGCTGCTCCAGCAACCGCATCAGCAAAGCAAAAAACAATGCAACCGACAAGGCCCCCAGTAGCGCAACCAACCAGTAGCGGTCCCGCAGACGATAATACTCGGAAAAAGCTTCCTGTTCCGGCACGGAGATAAATAGAGCCAGAGGGTACTCCGGCATGACTTTGTATGTATAGATCCGATTCATCTGATCCAGTACCGAAAACGCAGTGTAAGAACCGATTTTCTGTTGTTTTAACATCTGAAAAACCTGAAGGTGACGAATATCCGTCCCTACATCCAGCTTATCCTCTGTCTGGCGAATTCTGATGTATCCGTCCAACCCGACAATACTGACGGAAACCCCTTTGCCAAGCTGCATCTTTTGATAAAATCTGCCAAAATAGCTCGGATCAATCACGGCAGTCTTAACCCCGCCAAAACTGCCGTCTAGCTTATTCAAACGGCGGCTGACATGAAATATCCATTGTTGGATAATAGGATCAATAGTCGGTTTTGCAAAATAAACAGCCGAATCATTCACCCTGCTAAAATGCTGAAAAGACTCTTCCATAGAGATATCAATGCCAATCAGGTCCGAACGTGAGCTGTTGATAATGATGCCACTTTCATCAGACACCGCTACATAGAGGAAAGGCAAAGGACGCGAACGTTGCACACGCGCAGCCGCCGCAGGAAAAACCTGCCCATGCTCCTTGTATTCCGTTTTGAGTTCGCGCAGCACTTCATCCACGCCATCCAGATCGCGACGCACATTTTCTTCAAACGCAAGCAACAGATTCGACCCTTCACGAATCGCCATCTCCCGATAATGCACATATTCATGACTGTCCAGGCGTATGACAACAAAGACAATCAACAAAATGAGCGCTCCTGCTGAAGCAGTCAATAATAGACGAATGCGTCGGAAGTCCAGCGCACCGATAATTTCATCGATTTGTTGCCGCAAGCGACTAAACACGCGCAAGAAGCCTCCCCACCTTATTTCTTTATGAATACATTCGTCGCAACGATCGCTATTCCTGCAGCTTTGGGTCCGACAGTTGCCTGTCGTGATAGGTTGAACATTGAAATAGTCAAAAAGCAGTCTAAAGACAACAGACTTCAAATCGAGTAGAGGGCTACCCATTAGTTGAGTAGCCGATCTCTCACACCACCGTACGTACCGTTCGGTATACGGCGGTTCAACAGAATTAGTGAGCTAATGAATACCTTTCGGCAACTGTTATAAAACCTATTTTCCTGAGG
>JBGSKE010000038.1:0-6472 GCA_041741355.1 Negativicutes bacterium
GATGAAGACCGGGTGCAAAAGATCAGTGACCAGGTTACGCATGTTGTCCAGGCCGATACAACCGATGAAAATGCACTGAATGCACTGGGATTGCGCAATTTTGACGCCGTAGTCGTTGCGATAGGCGAAAACGTCCAGGCAAATGTCGCCACTACGTTGCTGGTTAAAGAGATGGGCGTCCCATTTATCATCGCTAAAGCCCGTAATGCCCTGCACGGTAAGATGTTGGAAAAAATCGGCGCAGACCGGGTTGTCTATCCGGAACGTGATATGGGGCAGCGGGTCGCCCATAGCCTGATTTCCAGCAATGTGCTTGATTATATCGAGCTGTCGCCCAATCTGAGTCTGGTGGAAGTAACCGCGCCAGGCCTGTTTATTGGCAAATCGTTACTGCAAAGCAATATGCGGGCGATTTATGGCGTGAACGTCGTTGCGATCAAACGGCACGAAAAACTGATTGTGCCGCCGCAGCCGACGGAAATTATTCAAGAATCAGATGTGCTGATCGTCATCGGTTCGACAGAAGGACTGCAAAAGCTGGAGGTTCTGGAATGATCCAACAGATCAGCAGTCTGGATAATTCACAAATTAAACTTGCAGCGTCATTGCGCCAAAAAAAATACCGCGATGAATCCGGCATGTTCTTAATTGAAGGAATTCATCTTGTTGAAGAAGCGTTGGCAGCCGATTGGAAAATCGAACATTTGTTAGTGTGTCGCGAACATTTTACATCAGATCAGTTTGCTGCTCTGAGTAAGCGGGTACTATCATTTGAAGATAAAATGATGTTGGTTTCGGCTGCGGTATTTAAAAAAGTGGCTGAGACAGAGTCGCCGCAGGGGATATTGGCAGTTGTTCAACAAAAGAAACTGGACCTTCTATCTGAAGTAAATGGAAACAGTCATCCCAGGCGGCCTGTCTGGGTCGTGCTGGATGCCGTACAGGACCCGGGTAATGTGGGAACGATTGTTCGTACAGCCGATGCGGCCGGGGCGACTGGTGTTATTCTGGCACCTGGTTGCGCCGATCTATATGCCGGTAAAACGGTTCGCGCCTCGATGGGGTCTTTGTTTCATCTGCCGATCTATAAAGTGTCGGTGCAACAGTGTCTGGCGTATTTTTCCGGTGAAAACATCCCATTGTACGTGGCTGATGCCAACTCCGCTGTGAATTATAACGAATTTGACCTGACTGCCGCCTGTGCAGTGGTATTTGGCAACGAAGGCGCCGGAGTGGGTGAGGCGTTCCGCCAACACGCTGCGGCGGCGATACGGATTCCGATCGTTGGCAAGGCCGAGTCGTTAAATGTTGCTTCGGCGGCAGCGGTAATTTTATTTGAAGTGGCCCGACAACGCGGTTTTTCCTTGTCATAGTTTTGCTGCCTGTGTTATAATAACCCCGTAGCGTGTCCCGATCCGGTTTCAGTAGTCGGAGAGGAAGTGTTGCGGTTTGGAAACAGCCGATTTTTATTGGAAGATTTTCGAAACGACAGGTTCGATTGCCGCTTATCTGGTGTATAAGCAGCTAAAAGAACTGTCCCTATAAATCATCGTCAAACCGATGACGGAGAGAGTACGCTGGGTACGCAGGTAAACAGGGAGTTGCTGCCATAGATTGAGAGCAGCAGCCGACGCGTCAGCCGAAGTTCACTCCCGAGGGACCGGTTGAGCCGCGTTGGCGGGTAGGCCGGACGTATTGCCTGCGTTAAAGGTATTGAGTGATAAAATGGGTGGTACCGCGAAACTGGACTTTCGCCCCGGGTGGGAGCGAAGGTTTTTTATTTTGTCTGAACAACGTTGACTGAAGGAGTGCGATAACAATGGAACAGGAACTGCAGCGAATCCGCACAGCGGCATTCGGGGAACTGGAGCAGGCGCAGGACGTGGCCGCCGTAAGCGAGCTCAGGGTTAAAGTATTGGGCAAAAAAGGCGACCTGACTGCTGTGCTACGCGGGATGGGTGCGATGGACCCGGCCGA
Organism: Negativicutes bacterium; assembly: GCA_041741355.1. Taxonomy (GTDB): domain Bacteria; phylum Bacillota; class Negativicutes; order UBA1444; family UBA1444; genus UBA1444. Next base: position 1,978 of record JBGSKE010000038.1, read on the forward strand.
ACGTCCGCGGATCGGTCAGTTGGTCAATGATCTGCGCCAAGATTTTGAAACCGCATTGAACGCAAGATTTGAACTGCTAAAAGAAGCGGAATTGAACAAACGGCTGGCAGCCGAAAAAATTGATATCACATTGCCGGGACGATTACGTGAGCTGGGGCGGCGTCATCCGCTGACACTGGCGCTGGACCGTATCAAGGCCGTATTTTTGCAGATGGGCTTTGACATTGAAGAAGGCCCGGAAGTGGAGAGCGATTATTATAACTTTGAAGCGTTGAATCTGCCGCCGGATCATCCGGCCCGCGATATGCAGGATTCGTTTTATATTACCGAACAGTTTCTGCTGCGAACCCATACTTCACCGGTTCAAGTACGTACCATGCAGTCCCAGCAACCGAATTCGCCAATTCGGATGATTGCGCCCGGTAAAGTGTACCGGCGCGACTATGACGCAACCCATTCGCCAATGTTTCAGCAGGTCGAGGGCCTGGTAGTCGGCCCGGACATTTGTTTCGCCGATTTGAAGGGAACGCTGGAACTGTTCTGTCAGGGGATTTTTGGCGATAGCGTAAAAGTGCGCTTCCGTCCCAGTTATTTTCCTTTTACCGAACCTAGTGCCGAGGTCGACATCTCCTGTGTGATCTGTAAGGGCAAAGGCTGCCGTGTCTGTAAAGGCACCGGTTGGCTCGAGATCCTCGGTTCCGGCATGGTTCATCCGAAAGTCCTGGAAATGAGCAACTACGATCCGTCACAGGTCAGCGGTTTTGCCTTCGGCATGGGGGTCGAGCGGATTGCGATGTTGGCCTTTGGCATTGATGACATGCGGCTGTTCTACGAAAATGACGTGCGCTTTTTGCGCCGTTTCTAAGGGAGGAATTGCAAGATGCGGGCTCCAGTGAGATGGCTTAAAGACTATGTGAACTTTGATGAAGCACCGGAAGTGCTGGGCGAAAGACTGACAATGGCCGGGATTCCGGTCGAGGGAATTGAGCGTCCTTGTGAAGGGCTGCGCAATATCGTGACCGGTCTGATCCGCAGCGTCGATCCGCATCCGAACGCCGAACGGCTGTCGGTATGTCAGCTTGATCTCGGTGATAAAACGGTGAAGATTGTAACCGCTGCAACCAATGTACGAGCAGGCCAAATTGTACCGGTTGCCCTATCCGGCGCCGTGTTGGCGGATGGTAAAATCATCGAATCCGCTGATTTTCGCGGTGTTCTTTCCGAGGGGATGCTTTGTTCGGCCGAGGAAATTCTTGGCGATACCAAGATCATTGCCCCGGAAAAACGTGAAGGAATCTATGTCCTGCCGGCGGACACCCAACTGGGGCAAGACATCCGACCGGTAATGGGACTGGATGATGTCACGCTGGAGTTTGAGCTGACCGCAAATCGGGCCGACTGCTTCTCCGTGCTTGGCATTGCGCGGGAAATTGGCGTTCTGTCAGGCAATAAGGCGGTTCGTCCGTTACTCAACCTGCAGGAAAATGGCCAGGGTAAGGCCGTGGAAATGGCGACGATCGAAATCCGCGAGCCGGATTTGTGTAAACGGTTCTGTGCCCGGATACTGACCAACGTCCGCATTGGCGAGTCGCCGCTGTGGATGCAACATCGATTGCAGGCGGCCGGTATGCGGCCGATCAGCAACGTGGTCGACGTGACAAACTTTGTGATGCTGGAACTTGGCCTGCCAATGCATGCCTATGACTATAGTCTGCTGGCCAAACACAGTATTATTGTTCGCCGGGCTGTTGACGGTGAAAAACTGACGACGCTTGACGGAGTGAAACGTGAACTGAACTCGGAGATGCTGGTCATCGCCGACGCGCTCCAACCGGTCGGCATTGCCGGCGTGATGGGCGGTTTGGCTACCGAAGTATCGGCTTCTACCAAAACGGTTCTGCTGGAAGCAGCCGCTTTTTATGGACCGAGTGTCAGGCGGACTTCGCGCGGACTTGGATTGCGCTCGGAAGCCTCGGGCCGATTTGAGCGCGGTGTGGATGTTGCGGCAATCCCGCTGGCCATCGATCGGGCAGTGCAACTGCTGGCCGAGATGGGCGCCTGCGACGTTGTTCCCGGGATCATTGATGTGTATCCGAAAGCCGTTTTGCCTGCCCAGTTTGATTTCACGCCGCAGTGGATCAATCGCTATCTGGGCTCTGATATTTCTGCCGACACGATGGTGGATATTCTGCAAAAGTTGGAGTTCACTGTCAAGGTAGGCAGTGAATCGATCACAGTAACCGCGCCGACCTGGCGTCATGATGTGACCGGGCCGGTGGATATCGCCGAAGAAGTGTCGCGGATCTATGGCTATGACAACATTCCCTCGACCCGTCCGGTTGGACCGCTTCACTCCGGCGGCGCGTCGCGGCAAAATAATCTCCTGGATACGGCCCGCGATCTGATGACCGGTTTTGGCTTCTGTGAAACGCTGTCCTTCAGTTTTTCGCATCCGTCATTCTTCGAGCACCTGCGTCTGCCGGTTGACAGCCCGCTGCGTAACGCAATTCCGATTATGAACCCGATTACCGATGAATTCCCCATCCTGCGCACGACGCTGATGGCGGGATTGTTGGACACGGTTGCCCGCAACCTGTCGCGCAAAAATGAAGATCTGAAGATATATGAAGTGGGGACAACCCACCATGCAGTGCGGTTGCCGCTCGATACGCATCCGGAGGAAGTGTATCGTCTGTGCGGCGCGATGGTGGGGCGTCGTGACGGAACCGAATGGTGCCACAGCCGCGACAACGTAGACTTTTTTGATGCCAAAGGCACGGTAGAATCGCTATTGACTGGGCTGGGCATCAGCGAATGGAAAGTCGCGGCGTCGCAAGCGCCTTGGCTGCATCCTGGCAAACAGGCCGATTTTATCGTCGATGAAGTGGCAGTTGCCACCGTCGGCGCATTGCACCCCAGTGTTCAGGAAGCCTTCGGCATCAGTCGGCCGGTCTATCTGTTCAAAGTCAATCTGACTGACTTGAGCCCTCATTGCAACGTCGGCGCAAAAGCCTATTCACCGCTGCCGAAATACCCATCAATTACCCGTGATATGGCGCTGGTGCTGCCAGATTCAGTGGCCGCCGCCGATGTGCTGGCTGCGGTCCGCAATGCTGGTGGCGAATTATTGGTCGACTCGCGGCTGTTTGATGTGTATACCGGCGACCGTGTGGAAAAGGGCACGCGTAGCCTGGCGATTTCGCTGGTATTTAGAGCGCCGGACCGTACCTTGACCGACGAAGAAGTCGATGCGCCAATGGGCAAATTGGTGCAGCACATTGAAACAGCCTTTGCAGCGAAGTTGCGCAGCTAAAACCGAGCCATATTCGATTGGTCCTTGTGGCGCCAAGAGGACCGGGCAATGTCCGGTCCTCTTTAATTTGAATCGGCACGCAGGAATCCGGCGGCGTAAAGTCGAACAAAACACTGAATACAGATCTTTAATCCTTTAAGTGGAGGCGGAGTATGGAAAAAAAACGCTATCGGGTCACTGTCACCATCGGCGGCGAAAGTTATACAATCCGCGGCGATTCGGAACCGGACCGTGTCCAGAAGATCGCCGGTCTGGTTGATGAACGATTGCGCCAGGTGGAACGCAGCTATCCCAGTTTATCGCCGAACAGGATTGCGACGTTGGCCGGATTGAATCTGATGGATGATTATCTACGTCTGCAGGAAGACTATCAACAACTGATGACGATGGTAAAACAGGTAAAATAGAGTTGAGGAAGAAACATGATTGAATTATTGGCGCCGTCCGGTAATAGGGAGGCTTTCGCTGCCGCGATTGAAGCGGGGGCTGATGCGATCTATCTGGGTGGCCAACAGTTTGGCGCAAGACAATACGCGACTAATTTTTCGGCCGACGAACTGGCGGAAAGTATCCGGCAGGCTCATTTGCTGGGAGTTCGGGTTTATGTAACCGTGAACACCTTGATTGACGATGGCGAAATGCCGCTATTAAAGGATTACCTGCGGTTGCTTTATGAAGTGGGCGCTGATGCGGCTATTTTGCAGGATGTCGGCGTGGCCCGAGTGGCCAAGCAGATTGTGCCGAAGATGTCGCTGCATGCCAGCACTCAAATGACGGCCTATGATTTGTCTGCCGTAAACCAGTTGTCTGATTTTGGATTTGAACGGGTGATTCTGGCCCGCGAACTGTCACTGGCTGAGATCAAGGGGATTTGCCGTCAGGCTCGCTGTCAGATTGAAACGTTTGTCCATGGCGCGCTATGCATCTGCTATTCCGGTCAGTGTTTGATGTCCAGCATGATCGGCGGACGCAGCGGTAATCGCGGTCGTTGTGCGCAGCCTTGCCGCCTGCCATATCATTTGCTTGATGCCCAGGGCAAAGATGCGTTGGCCGAGCGGGGTGTCGGCGAGTTTCTGCTCAGTCCGCGCGATTTTCAGACGATTGAATTTGTGCCGGAATTGATTGATGCCGGGGTGGTCAGTTTTAAAATTGAAGGCCGCATGAAACGGGCCGAGTATGTCG
>JBGSKE010000039.1:0-3613 GCA_041741355.1 Negativicutes bacterium
CCCGGCAACAGCGACCGGCAAGCGATAGCACTCATCGCAGATGCGCTCATTGAATAACTGCGCCAGCAGATCGAGGCGCTGTGCGAAGTATTTCGTCTATCAGCCAGCATCGGCATTGCAGTATATCCCGAGGACGGTACAACGATCGAAGAATTGCTGAAGAATGTCGATAACGCGATGTATTTTGCCAAAAACTCCGGTAAAAACTGTTGGAAATTCTTTGATGTGCAAATGCAGCAGAGTGCCTATGCAAAGATGTTGCTGACGAAGAATCTGCATCGCGCGATAGAAAATAGCGAGTTTGAATTGCATTATCAACCGCAAATCGATATTGCCAGCGGCAGGGTCGTGGGCTTTGAGGCGTTGATACGCTGGCGCAGCCCGGAAGACGGCTTGGTCCCACCGGACCGATTTATTCCGCTAGCAGAACAAACCGGAATGATCAAGCCCATCGGCAACTGGGTGCTGCAGGAAGCTTGCCGGTTTGCGCGACGTCTCGTCGACAATGGCTGGAGTACGCTTTATGTCGCGGTGAATGTTTCGCCGCATCAACTGTGTGCGGAGCAGTTCATCGACAGCGTGCGCGCTGCCCTGCACGAGTCGGGGATCGCGCCTGGCCAGATCGAAATTGAGATTACCGAGAATGCGTTGATCGCTTCGCTGCAAGAGGCTGTTTGCCGACTGGAAATGTTGAAGTCGCTGGGCGTTCGGCTGGCGCTGGACGATTTTGGCGCCGGTTATTCATCGCTGACCTATCTGCAGCAACTGCCGGTGCAGACGCTAAAAATCGACAAGTCTTTCATCGCCAGAATTGGTGAAAACGGCGCCCCCAAGAGCATCATCGGCGTTATCGTGGAGATGGCTCACCATATGAACATGTCGGTTGTGGCGGAGGGCGTAGAAACGGACGAGCAACTCGCCTATCTGGCGAAAAGTCGCTGCGACTTTGTCCAGGGATACCTGTTTAGCCGGCCCGTGCCGGAACACGACGCGCTGCGGTTTTTATTGCCTCACTAACAGGCTACCCCAGCGGCCTGGTCAAACAAAGAAGTTTTTGAATATATCGTGAAATTTCAGCGCGGCGTCAATACGGAAACTGCGCAATCGGGCTGCTTAGCTGCGTTAAATCTGTTGCGACAATAGCCAGCTGGCTTTCTGATAGACATTCAGGGCGTCCTGTTCCGCGTGGAAGCTGTAGAGCGGCAGCCGGACCCCGTTGGTTTTTTCTACCAGCAGATCCCAATAATCATATTTATCGTTAACGCGGGTCAATATGGGTGTGGAGGGACTTCCTATCCGCTGCAGGCGCGAGCTGGTCTCGCTGCGCCTGGCAATCGAAAATCCGCTGATGCAGCTGGCATGGTTGCTGTAAACCGGCTTTTTGTCGTCCGCCATCTTGGCCCAGAGTACGTTTTGGCTCCAGTCAAAACCCAGCAGGAACACTCCCCGGGCGCGTCGTTTGAAATACACCGCCAATCCGAACATGCCTGCGGCAAAAAGCAGTGTGATGAGTCCCGCCCGCGGTTCGGCGACGACAAAGTAGCCTGCGCCCAGGATCAGCGCCAGGATGCCGAACAATAGCGGCGCGATGAATAAATTTTTAGAGCGGTTGGTGCGGATGACGGTTTCGCTGATGAGCGGCCCGGCCTGGGTGTTGATGGTTGCTGCTTCGGTGTTGATCAAATCGGTTGGCGGCAAGTGGTGCTTGCGGACAGGGGTAAGTCCTTTGATATCTTTGTGGTCGCTGCCCCAGAACAAGGAGCTTTGTTTCGCCAGTTTTGAAGGCGTGGCGGCGGGCGTTGCGTTTTGTCCCGGCAGCTGCCCGGACAGGACCCAGTTGACGGCATCCACTTCAGAGATGTTGAGGTTCCGGTTGGAGTAGAGAATGCTGCTGCCCTGCATTTCAAAGGCGTGCAGCTGATTGCCCCAGTTGACCGTTGCGACGGGAGGACAAAGATCCTGACGCTCCGAACCCGGCCCGACAGGTAGCCTTGCGTACTTGATTCGTTGCAATAGCTGATAAAATTGGTCGGGAGTTAGCTCGCCCATTTCGATGGGGTCATAGGAACCATTGGCGCCGGACAGGTCAGGGGAGAAGCCTTGGAGTGTCACGCGAAATTTTTGTTCCATACGGCCTCCTTATGGTTTTTCTTAGTGTTTTTATTCGAGAAATGGCGTGTCGGTTCCTTTGCGGCGAGAATAATTTTCGTGATTTGCCGCTGCGGTGGGTTACTTTTAGTAAGGGGTCAAAATGGCGGTGTATCAACCTTTTTTTCGCCAGACAGGATTTGCCTGCGCTACGTGGAACCATATAGGGTAATGCATGATGGAGGCGGACGAAATGGAGTTGATCTGGGAAGATGCCCCGGTACCTCTTGCCTGTCTATTCGGTATCGTAGGTTTGCTGATTCATTATTTGATCAAACAAAGGTGGACCAGTCTTGCATCGCCAGAATTTGCGAAAATGGCGCTTGGTCGAGGGATACCTGTTTAGCCGGCCAGTGCCGGAACACGAAGCGCTGCGATTTTTATTGCCGCACTAAACGGGGCAGGAGAAACCGTAACAGCAGACGAATCAAGAGTTGAATATTAGACTCTGGAGGTGACCCGATTGGCGCTTGAGCTCGGCAGTTTGCAGCAGGCGATTCGTTCGCTGGAGTCTGCGATTGGTGTATTCGACCATAAGCAGGCCGATTCGCAGACATCATCGGCAGAAATAAATGTTATCCGCGCCGGTGTGATTCAGAACTTCGAATTTACCTACGAACTGTGCTGGAAATTTATGAAACGCTGGCTGGAAGAACAGGTCGGCGCCGTTTACGTAGATGGGGTGCCGCGGCGGGAGCTGTTTCGTCTGGCAGCGGAAAGCCGCTTGTTGACGGATGTAGACCGATGGATGGATTTTCATCAGGCCCGTAATCGAACTTCGCACACTTACGACACGGCTATTGCCGAGGTCGTATTGCGCGAATCACTGGCGTTTTTGCCGGCTGCGCAGGATTTTTTGCATCGGTTGAATCGGCGCAATGCTTGACCTGACGCCTGCATCGCTGGAAACCGTTCGCACCGTATTGTCCCGCAATATTCCGGATCGCGAAGTCTGGGCGTTTGGCTCGCGGGTCACGGGGACCGCAAAGTCATATTCCGACCTGGATCTGGCAATTTTAGGCGAGACGGCAATGCCGGCGCGGATTCACAATCAATTGATTGAAGCTTTTCAGGAATCGGACCTGCCGGTTCGTGTCGACATCGTCGAGTGGTCGGCGCTTGTGCCTGCGTTTCGCGAGCGAATCCGGCAAAATCATCTGGTGATTCAGACCGGCGACGATCAAGGAACTATCTAATCATTTTTGAAAGGTTTGGTCATGCAACTGTTCCAGTTGATCCGCAATCCACAGTTTTTTTCTCTATTGTCCTCGCCAAATCGTGAGATTTATGTCGAGGCTCTTTTTGTCGTCTATCGCTGCTACAAGCAGGAGTTGCTGATCCGGCGGCAGGACCTGGTCGACCGGTTGGTGGCGGCGCTGGAAGACCGGATGTTTGAACTGGCTGACGAAGAAGGCGATTCCATCGACGACGCTCTGGATTTCCTTGGTGAAGCGGCGGCGGGCGG
>JBGSKE010000040.1:0-3668 GCA_041741355.1 Negativicutes bacterium
AGCCGAAGTCAAGGCGTTGATGGCCGGTGACGGGTCGGGCCGGGTACAACGCTGATCGATGTGTTGTTTTCTCTCGTGCTGTGACACTTGCAAAAAACCTGTGGCTCAAAACCACAGGTTTTTTTGCAAGTATTTTCGCGATGAAGTCGGCTTAGCGGCAGGATTTTTTCGACTTAGAGCAAATATCATAGTAATGGAAGGGGCTGAGCTGATTGAAATTTACAGTCGTGGTCGATAATAATGTTCCACCTGGTGCTAAAGCGGCATTTCGCGGTGAGCATGGTTTATCCGTTCTGATTGAAACAGGCGCTAACAAAATTTTATTTGACACGGGACAATCTGATCTGGTCATTTACAACCTGGGTTTGTTGGGAATTCATCCCCGTGATCTGGATGCCATTGTGCTAAGTCATGGCCATTATGATCATACCGGTGGCTTGCCGTCGGTACTGGCTATGGCTGGTAAGCGCATCCCGGTGTTCAGTCATCCGGATATTTTTAACCCGCGATTTGCTTTGACTGACAAGACCTGCAAGTATGCGGGCGTACCGTTTGTACGTGACCATTTGATTCAACTGGGTGCAGATTTTCGCAGTATTGAAGAGCCGATGGAATTGGTGCCGAACTTGTGGATCAGTGGACCTGTGCCGCGTGAAACCGGCTATGAGGACGGCGATTCCCGACTGGTTGTTCCGACCGCGAATTGTGAAGGCGATGGTTGTTGTGACAGTAACGGCTTTAGTAAAGATCCGCTGACTGATGATATGGCAATATACGTGCGCTGTTCCAAAGGCTTGGTGGTGCTTGGCGGCTGCGCTCACTCCGGCATTATCAATATGGTGAACCATGGTCTGAAAGTTACGGCTTCCATCAAGGTGCACGGCCTGCTTGGCGGGACCCATCTGGGACCGGCTATCGAATCGCAGCAAAATGCTACGCTGGCTGCACTGGAATGGTTTAATCCCGACTTTGTCGCGTCAAATCACTGTACCGGCTTTGCCATGATGTCACGGCTGGCGCAGGTATTTGGCAAAAGGTTTATCCCGGCATTTTGCGGAACACTGATTGAGTGTTGATCGCGGTAGTTTTTTAAAATGATAAGACGATTAAATCCGGAAAGAAAAAATCTTTCCGGATTTTGCTTTAGTTTCCCTCTAATATTGATTTATAATGATGAATAATAAAATTAATAATATTATACAAATTAATTCTTAAATAGTGTATATAATTATTTTTAGTTAAATACAATGAAATTGCTTTAAAAATAAGACCCTGTGCAAATTATCGTAATGCACAGGGTCTTATTTTGGTTAATGCTCGCGAAGAGGTTAGCGTCGCATGACAAGGGTCTTGGCGATCTTGTCATGGAGGCACTGATTACGCAATGTGATGCCGATCATCAGAAATCCAAAACCGAGTGGAAGCAGTGACAAGACTTTGGCAACATTTCTGAGTAAAGCGCGAGCAAAAGAAATTCGTTGTCCTGCGAGGTCGGTTACGCGCATTTTCAGCAGAAGTTTGCCGGGCGTTGCTTGCAACGCGGAGCTCTCAAATAGCGGCCAGTAAATCAAATGGATGCCTAGTTTGAGATAAGAAGGAAAACCGGCTTGGGCTGCTAGCGCTTCTTGCGAGATACCGCCAGGCAAGCCGAGTGAAAGATCGATGGCAGTGCCTATAGCGCCAATGAGCAACGAGTCTGCCAAAAAAGCGGCAAAACGACGAAAAGGACCTCCATAGGGATGAGTTTGTTGCAAAATAAAATCTCCTTTCAGTTGGCGTCCATGCAGAGTTAACATAATATTATAGTATATGTATCTTTTGACATCGATGTGATTTTTCCTGCCCGACGAAATATCGCGATCTGGTCGCATCGCATGTAAACTAAAAATATATTTTGTATTTACAAAACAAATGCAGCATTGTATAATCTGCTTTGTAAATAAAAAACATTTAAGAAGTTTGCAAAGGGGTTATTGAGATGTCATTGCGTAAAAAAATGTTGGTATCGCTGTTCGCAGCGCTGCTTTGCGTTAGTTCGTACGTGGTCATTCCGATCGGACCGGTACCGGTAACAATGCAAGTTCTGTTTGTTTTGTTGGCTGGCGCTGTACTCGGCGCCAAGATGGGAGCGCTCAGCGTCGTGATCTGGGTCATGCTCGGCGCTTTCGGTTTGCCTGTATTTGCCGGCGGCAAGGCCGGACCCATGGTATTGCTCGGCCCGACCGGCGGATATCTGCTGGGGTTTGTCATTTGCGCCGGTATCGTGGGGCTGCTGACCAATAACAACAATGCATCGCGATTGCGTACCGGAGCGGCGATGTTTTTGGGGCTGACGGTCGCCTATATTATAGGATTGGCGGGATTTATGGCCAGCTTTGCGTTTTTCCTGCAAAAACCGATGACGGTGCAGCAGGCGCTAACAATCGCGGTGTATCCATTTGTTGCTTTTGACCTGGTTAAAGTCGCGTTCGGCGCTTGGTTGGCGCCGGTATTGATTGCCTCGTTAGCCAGAGCCGGTTTTACCGAGAGGCGCCAGGAACATGCGTGAGTGTATTGCGAAACTCGGCCAAAAAATTTTAACCGGCGGACTCATTGAACGGAGCGATGCTTACGACCTGGCGAAAATAAAAAACGGCGAACTGCCTTATTTGTTGGCGGCAGCCGATTCAATCCGGCAACAGTTCCAAGGAGACGAGGTTCATCTGTGTTCGATTCTGAACGGCCGCTCGGGCCGTTGTAGCGAGGATTGTTCGTATTGCGCCCAATCGGTTCATCATCAGACGGGGGTGTCGGTGTACCCACTGCTGCGTAGCGACGAAATTTTGTGTCACGCGGAGGCTGCTCAGGCCGCCGGTGTCAGCCATTTTTCAATCGTTCTCAGCGGCGGTGGAGTTGATCAGGCGGAGGAAAAGGAAACTTTTGCCCGCATTATAGCAGCCTATCAGTTAATCCGTGCGAAAACCAACTTGCAACTTTGCGCGTCGCTCGGATCATTGACGCTGGAACAAGCACGACAACTCAAAGCAGTCGGCGTCGAACGCTATCATCATAATGTGGAAACCAGCCGTGATTTCTATCCTTCCATCTGTCGGACGCACACTTATGAAGACAGGATACGAACCATCGAGGTGGCGCGAGAGGCTGGATTGGCAGTTTGTTGCGGCGGCATCATCGGGTTGGGCGAGAGTCTGGAGCAACGCATCGATATGGCGTTTGAACTGCGCGAGATGTCGGTTGGCTGCGTGCCCATCAATATTTTGAACCCGATTCCGGGAACCAAGCTGGAGTCAATGGCGCCGCTAGCGCCGCTGGAAATCCTGAAAACGATTGCCTTGTTTCGGTTTATTGTCCCCCAAGCCGTTATCCGCACCGCTGGCGGACGGGAAAAAAACCTGCGCGACCTTCAGTCCATGGCCCTGCTAGGCGGAGCGAACGGGATGTTAGTTGGCGGTTATTTGACGACCAGCGGCAGAGATAGTCGCTTGGATCTTAAAATGATTGAAGATTTGGGACTGAGGGTTGCCGGATAATACGGATAAGCAATATCGGGCGGTATAACGCGACCGTACTCTTCCAGTGAGAAGAGCACGGTCGCGTTCGTCTTTTATGTATAATATGTAAAAATCGCTTGTACAGATCGGAGCGAATTAATCAGTTTGCCCGACGTT
>JBGSKE010000041.1:0-3217 GCA_041741355.1 Negativicutes bacterium
TAGCATTGCGCGACCAGTTGGCAAAAACCAAAGACCTGCCCGGCGTGCAGGGACCGACAACATTCGATCCCAAGGGTCAGGCTGACAAACAGGTCATGATCATTCAATGGGAGAAAGGACAGAAAAAAGTTCTGTTCCCAAAAGCGAAATAATAATGTCGCATTGTATTTCGTATAAAATTCCGGTTAAAATACAAGAAAAAAACATAATATCGTGTTGACAACCACATTTTTGTCGGGTAAAATGAAAACAATTCAAGTAACCGATTAAATGTGGCAATGAAGCCAAATTTGATGCGAGGATGTTCCTTGCTTATCAAATTTGGCTTTTTTTATCCAAAAAATCAAAAATAATTTAGTGAGGTGTTTAGCATGGCAAAAGAACTACTCTATCTAATCCCGGCAGCCAAGTGCGAAAAGAAGGAAATCCTGCACATTCTGAAAAGCCATCCGGAAATCAAATTTGTCTCGATGGTCGGCATTGACCTGGCCGGTAATGATACCGACGAAAAAATTCCGGTGCGTGTATTCCTGAAAGACATTGAAGATTTTTACAATGGCCACGCCATTCAGACCGACGGTTCTTCGGTAGTACTGACCGGCATCGCCACTCTTAACAACGCCAAAGTCGATATGTATGTTGACCCTAGCGTGAACTGGTATGTAGACTACAACTGGGAAGCAGAAGACCAAGATACCGGATTGCCTGTCGGTACGCTGCGGATACCGGCTTTCCTGGTACACAACGGCGTGCGCGTTGATTCGCGTTCGATCCTGACTCAGACGCTGGAGTATGTTGGCGCGGAAATCAAAACATTGCTGAAAAAAGCCGGCAAAGTGCCTGGCCTGGAGCATGTGAAAGCTTCGGAAATCGAGGAAGTCCTGTTCACGATTGGCACCGAGTTGGAATTTTGGGTAAAAACTCCCACCGAAGAAACTCATGTCGAAGAACTTTCCTCCACCCAGGTCATGCAGGAAAACTACTGGCAGCGTACTCGCGGTCAGGCCCGGACTGCACTGGAAGATGCCATGAGCATGTTGGAAGCCTATGGACTGCAACCGGAAATGGGGCACAAGGAAGTCGGCGGCGTCAAAGCCAAACTCGGTGAATCCGGCAGCCTTGACCACATCATGGAACAGATGGAAATCGACTGGCGGTTTGCTCCGGCAGTACAGGCCATCGATAATGAACTGCTGGCCCGCATCCTGGTTAAAGAAGCATTCCGTCTGAACGGACTCGAAGTATCGTTCCAGGCCAAGCCGATCATTGGCGTGGCAGGCAACGGCGAACACACCCACACAGGTATGGCCGTGAAACTGAAATCCGGCAAGATCGTCAACCTGTATGCGCCCAAAGATATGAAGAAAGATTTCATGAGTTCCGTCGGTTATGGTGCAATCATGGGCCTGTTGAAAAACTATGAAGTGGTAAATCCGTTCGTAACCTCCACCAACGATGCGTTCAACCGCCTGAAGCCCGGTTTTGAAGCGCCGGTTTGCATCGTGACCTCGCTGGGTCATAGCCCGGAAGTGCCTTCGCGTAACCGGACGATCCTGGCTGGTTTGGTTCGCGACGTAGAGAATCCGCTGGCAACCCGTTTTGAAATTCGCGCCTTCAACCCGCTCAGCAACTCCTATGTTGGCGTAGCTGCCGCCTATCTGGCAATGCTCGACGGCATCAAAGCCGCGATCAATTCCGGCAAATCCAATGTTGAATTGCTGGCCGAGCTGTCCAAAGAGCCTGAAGCTGCCGGCTTCTATTTGGAAAAAGGCCGCGCCTATCGCAGCGAACATGACGTATTCGATGACTACACGCCGGAACAACGCGACAAAATGTTTGGCAAGCCGCCTGCAACCGTGTGGGAAAACATGGAAGCGCTGAAACAGTATCCGGAAAAATTGAAAGTGCTGAAAGCCGGCAATGTGATGCGGCAAGATTTGATTGACGCCTTTGTCAACGGTGCGCTGCTTCGCTGGAAAGTCGAGCTGATCGACCGGATTATACCGCAACACCTTGACGCCGTTCGTTCGATCGTCTGCCTGCATTGCGAAGAGAACCCGGTTGATGACGCAGCCTGGACCGCAATTCATGACTTGCGCCTGTATCTGGCCAAAGACGGTGCGGCAAAATCGTTGTTCAGCCGCTTGCGCGAAGCGCTGACTGCCGGTAAATACAGCGAAGCATCGGCGATGCAGCAAGAAATGACCGCAAAAATGGGCGATCTGGAAACGATGTACGAAGTGTACAAACGCAACCTGCTCGATATCTGATCCAATTCAGTAAGAAATCCCTGCTGATCCCTAAGTGAAAAGGCGGCCGTTATGGTCGTCTTTTCACATTTAACGCACTGGAGTGGGAGCACGCAAGGCAGGAATTTGCTGCCGATTTAAGGAATAGTACATAGTATGATAGTGAGAGCGTTTTTTGCCAAACATTGGTTCACCTATGCAGTGGGAATTGTTTTTTTGATTGTTACCGACCTTTTGTCGCTGCTGATTCCTCGGGCCATTGGCCGGGCCGTGGACAGTATAGGACTGGGCGATGGTCAAGTCAGCCAAATGATCTGGCTCATTGGCGGCGTTTCTCTGGCGATGGCGATATTGCGCTATTTGTACCGGGAATGCATCATGGGCACGACCCGCCGCCTGGAGCATCATCTGCGAAGTAAGATTTTTAGCCATGCGATGTTTATTCCGATGAGCTCGTATGATGAAGCCGGTCCCGGCAAGATCATGGCCCTGACAGTCAATGATGTGACATCGGTTAGGGTTGCCGTAGGTCTGGGCATCATGTTGTTGGTGGATGCGGGGATCATGGGTCTGGCCTCCTTTGCCGTGATGTTTCGCAGTATCGATCCCGTTCTGACTCTTTGGTCGGTGACGCCGCTGCCGTTTGTATTTGTTGGCGCCGCTTGGTTGGGTCGTATCGTTCATACCCGGTTCCGCAGAGTCCAGGAGCAGTTCAGCGAACTGACAGAGTTTGCCCAGGAATTGTTCGGCGGCGTGAAAGTCGTAAAGGCATTTGGCGCTGAGCGGCAGTTTATTGACCGATTTGCCGCAGTGAACACCGCGAATATGGCGGCCAACCTTTCACTGGCCAATATTCAGGCGGTATATACGCCGATGACCCATGTGGCGCCGCTGCTTTGTTATGCGATCGCCTTGTTTGTCGGCGGACGGATGATCATTGCCGGCAGCTTGACTGTAGGGGAACTGAC
>JBGSKE010000042.1:0-3967 GCA_041741355.1 Negativicutes bacterium
CACCTCATATATGCCGCCGTTCTCACTGGTCCAGCGCCACTCGGACGGTTCCGGCGACGTGGTGTCGCCGGGCTTGCGCCACCAATTGCCATAAGCATTGGGAACCCCAGCCTGCCGCCCGCTGATGTCCGGGCCGATTACGGCGGAGGGCCAATAAAAACCGCCTGAATCATCGGTCGGACGTTGAGGCCTGATCAGCAATGTCTGGCCGCTTTTCAACTCAATGATATATTTGTGCGAACCGGTTCCGATCAGTCGCCCCCGCATAACAAACGGCGGTTGCACCGGTTCGGCGAATAAATTGCAGCCGTATTCGGTCCGGTCGGCTTTGATCCAGCCCGTCTTATTCTGCAGCTGCTTGTTGCGCAAGGCGATTTTAAACCAACCGTCCTGTTCCTGCAGTATTAGTGCGAGCGCGCCATTAGGCAATGTGGCGATCACGTTGTCAGCGGCACTTTCCGGAGTCGAGTGCACATTAAGCGGCGGCGCGGGGTCATTGACCCGCAAATAGTAAATCCGGCAATTTGCCTGGGCCGACCTGGCTTCCCCCGCGACAGGAGTCCCGAACACCGGCGCAGCCGCCACCGTCGCAGTGCCAAGCAGCCAGAATACCATCAACCCCAAAATGAATCGCCGCATGCTACTCACTCCTGTTCCGGCAACAACTCAAACCGAAAAATCGACTTGCTTCCCCAGCGGGGAATTGGCTTCGTTTTTTTGCGGTTTTGACGCCGTGGTCGTGCGCGTCTCGCCGCCTGACACATAGGCTTTGCCGCATTCCGGACACACCGAGGTAAACAGGCGTACACTCTGGGAAATGACCTCGCGTCCTTCCTGGCGGGCATTTGACTGCTCATTGCCGACATGTTCCTGTTCGTGCGACATTACAACCGCCGCCGAACTCTCCGGTGATATATGGCCAGGCGCCTTGAACGAAACGCCCGGATCATTTGACCCATCCTGGTATGTCCGTTCTTTGCAGGCCTGACACTCAATTTTCCCGCTGCGTTTCAGTTGTTGGAGCTCTGGGCCGGTTTTTTTGGCATTGGCGCTGAATTCCAGCGAATAAGCCGGTGAAAGCGCGCCAATTGAGCCCTGTTTTCCAGCGCTGTCGTACCCTGCTTGTCCTGTTTGATAGGACGCAGGTTGCATCATCGAAATCGACTGTGCATTCACTACCCCTGCCAATCCGACAGCCATAACGTTCGGTTCGCCCCCCCCGACAACATTTCGTTAATATTCTAACTATTATTATATTTTACTGCCAGTCATCTGGCAAGATTGGACCCAACAACCGCGTCGTGCACGCGCAGCAGGTTGCCGCCGATAAATCGGATTAAATCTTGTTCGGAAAATCCGCCATCCAGTAGAGCGCCGCAAACCTGCGGAAAAGCCGTGTAGCGCCGAAACCAATCTGGCAGACCCGCCTCAATCTGGTCCGTCGCCCAGCCGACATGCTCCACACCCACCCAGTCCGCCAAACGCAGCACGCTTTCGACATATTCCGCCAATGCGCCGAACGCATACGGCGGCGCCACGACCCAAGTCCCGATCAACCCGCCGGTTTGCGCAACTACGCGGGCATGATCCTTGCTAATAAACCGGACATGCTGATCATCCTCGTCACTGCGCATCATTGTATGCGATAAAACAACAGGCCCGCCTGCCTGCTCCGCCATCTGCACCGTTGCCGCAAAAGACGCATGGGCCACGTCCAGGATCATCCCCAGCCGACCTACCTCGCGCACCATTTCCCGACCCAACTCGCTCAACCCGCCAATCATCGACGGATCGGTCTGGTTGTCGCAAAACGCATTGCGAAGATAATGCGCCGGGGCAAATTTGGTGTGACCGTCACGCTGCAGTTGCTCCAGCCGAGTCAGGTCGTCTTCCACCATATACCCGCCCTCGACCGACAAAAACAGCGCCTGTTTGCCGGACCGGACGATCCGTGCAACATCTTCGCTGCTACGCGCTACTGCTAGCGGTAAGGTTTCCAACATTTTTTGCAACAGCGACATTTGCCGCCGGTACTCCTGCCACGCTTCATCAGCTGCAAAATCCCGCGCTTTGTTGCCGGGAGCGCCCAGCTGAATCAATGGCAGATCGACTGGCAGCCCGAGATAGGAACATTTTAGACCCACCGCGAGATTGTCCAGGACATTCTGTTTCAGTTTATCATCGCCGGGATAGTGGGCAATTTCATTGGCAAAAGAGCCCTGCTGCATTCCGTTGGCCTCCCACAGGCCCAGATGGCTGTGCATGTCAACCGAAACGTGGTTCGCAAGTATATTTTTCGCTATCGCCAAATTTTCCGCTGATCGCTGCATTTACGTTCCTCCGCTGCATTGGTACGTGCTGGCTCATTGCTGCATCGTCACGGCTATTTTCCCTGGTGATGGCAATTTAAATCCGGCATGAAACTCAATGGGAATTTCCACGTCGCCTCACTTATATTCCCAAACTAATCCTACCCCAACGTCTTCAACATTCATAACTTTGGCTAATCTGATTTTCGAATGCAAATCTGTACAATGGGCTGCATGGAGAGCGTGCGGTTGGCATTTCTCAAGATATTCAACGGTGCGATTCATCTTTTCTTGGGATGGGCCCAGTAGATGAAAGCCGCCAATAACATCAACGACTCTGCTTTCATGGCATACTTTTTTTGCATATTCGATAATGTTGCAAATTCCGGCATGGGAACAGCCTGTGATTATGACCAGTCCCTTCTCTGACATATACGCCATAGCCGAGTCATCAAGCACAAAGTCATCTTCCCAAATACCATTTCGCAAGGTTTTTCCTATTGGCGTTCTTGCTTCAAAAGAATTATTCCTTTCGATTTCCCCTAAAAAGACAAGGTTTGCCGAGAGCCATACCGGCTCTTTTTCCAGCTTAACCGAAAACAGCTTCTGTAATTGATCAGCAGAAAGCATCGATCCTACATCAAGCCCGTCCACATTTTTATCTAAAAACGCGTCGGGATGAGCGATGATCGCTGGTTTTTTGCACTCATATCCTTCATATCTCGCTTCAGAGTATAGTTTAACTAAATCGCCTAGCCCCCAAGTGTGATCATTATGACCGTGCGAAATAATTACCGCATCAAGCTGCAAGAGGTTGATGCACATTTTAGTTGCATTTCGCAGAAATATGTCCGAATATCCAGTGTCAAACAAATATTTGCCACCATCACATTCAATGAAATACGACACTCCAGGTTCTCCGTGAAAATATCGATCAATCACAGTATTATTATCAACCAAAACTGTTAATTTCATCTTTTTCCTATATCCGATCCAAAATCTCTTTCGTTTTTTCCGTCACCACATTCCCCGTGTTCAATGTTCCTTTTGGCTCAATCAGCATTACCTGGACTTCTTCAGCCGCAACCGGCAAATGGTCTACCCCTTTAGGAATTACAATCAATTCGCCTTCATCCAGTATTACGTCTTTATCGCGAAATTTGATCGTCAGTTGCCCCTTAACAACAAAAAACAATTCGTCCTCATTGTCGTGATGGTGCCAGTCAAATTCGCCTTTGAGTTTTGCCAGCTTGATGTAGGAATCATTCAATTCGCCAACGATTTTCGGACTCCAGTGTTCATTAAATAGACCGAGTTTCTGATTCAGGTTGATCTTGTTCATACAATCATCTCCGTATAAGTTATTCATAGCGCAGATCATACTATTTGCCCTCGACAAGCCAGCCAAACAGCCCGGCACAACACTATTCGTCGCCAATTCAAACGGCCTTAAAACCGATCCTGGAGCGTTTCGATTTTGTCAAATTGATGGCTTAGGCATTGCCGTGATGAAATTCGCCGCTAGCTTGATCATAAATAAAAATTTCGCCGGTTTCAATAATGTAGTGCCACCCGCTTAGCGCCAGTGTTCCCGCTGCTACCCGTTCTTCGATGTACAGATAGGTAATCAGATGCTTCAGTTGTTCCACTACATTCGC
>JBGSKE010000043.1:0-6359 GCA_041741355.1 Negativicutes bacterium
ACTGATATCACTGCCAGACCTGCTGCGGCCGGATGAAGTGCGGTCCCAATTGAATACTGAAGTTTTAGGCCAAGAAGTGGTTTATTTTTCGCAAATCGGCTCAACCAATGATGAAGCAAAAAAAAGAGCGGTTGACGGCTACCCGGAAGGGACCTTGGTGATTACCGAAACTCAACTGGGGGGACGCGGTCGCCTTGCTCGGGGTTGGTTTTCGCCTTTTGCCAAAGGGATCTGGTTTTCAGTCATACTGCGCCCGCCATTTCCCCCACAGGAAGCGCCCAAGTGTACTTTGATGGCGGCAGTGGCGCTGAATCAGGCTATCCGCGATTGTACCGGGATTGCTTGCGGAATAAAATGGCCCAATGATATTCTCTACAATGGGAAGAAATTGGTTGGGATTCTGACGGAAATGAGTGCGGAGATGGATGCAATCAATCATGTGGTAATAGGGATGGGGGTCAACGTTAATATCAGCGTCGATGAGATTCCGCCCGAATTGCAGACAGTGGCGACTTCATTGCAAATTGAAACCGGCGCCGCCGTGCCCCGACTTGAATTGTTCATTCAGATATTGAAGCGACTGGAAGAACTATACTTATCGGTGAAAACAGACGGGTTTGCTGGAGTACTGGCGGCATGGCGGCAGGAATCAATCACACTGAACCGAGTGGTTACCGTCAGCGGACCAGACAGAACATTTGTCGGTAAAGCTGTCGACATTGATGCTGACGGAGCGTTGCTGGTGGAAACCGAAACGGGAGTAGAGCGGGTGTTGGCTGGGGATGTTTCTATCCGGCCGGTTTCAGGGTAAACCGGAATCGGCGGGGATGTACCAGCGAATATTGAGTGAGTAAGGGAGAGATTGAATTGCTTCTGGTTGTGGACATTGGCAATACTAATATTGTGCTGGGGATTTATCGCGAAAAAGAATTACTCTGCCACTGGAGGATTTCTACGGATCGGCAACGTACGTCGGATGAATATGGAATGCTGATTTATAATTTGTTTCAGCATGGCAAAATGGATATGAAACAGATCCGTTCAGTGATTATTTCTTCGGTGGTTCCTCCTCTGATTGTGCCATTTCAACGCATGTGCGGACGTTATTTCGGCGGTGAACCATTGGTGGTTGGCCCTGGAATCAAAACGGGCATGAGGATTCACTATGAGAATCCGCGCGAAGTAGGCGCTGACAGGATTGTGAATGCAATCGGCGCTTTTGAAAAATATGGCGGACCACTGATCATCGTAGATTTTGGCACTGCTACCACCTTCTGTGCGATTGCGCAAAATGGCGACTATCTGGGTGGTGCGATTGCTCCGGGTATTGGCATTTCTACAGAGGCTCTCTTCCAGCGAGCTGCCAAATTACCTCGGATTGAACTGGTTATGCCCAAATCGGTAATTTGCCGCAATACCGTTGCCAGTATGCAAGCGGGAATTATTCTGGGCTTTGTCGGGCAGGTCGATGAAGTTGTGCGACGAATGAAGACGGAGTTGGAGGCGGAGCCCAAAGTTATTGCCACAGGCGGACTGGCAAACCTGATTGCCCAGGAATCTTGCACGATTGATGTAGTGGAACCATTCATAACCCTTGAGGGTTTGCGGATCATTCATGAACGCAATCGGTAAGGTCGCTATCAATCAACCGACTGTTCTTGCCCCGATGGCAGGCGTTACTGACCTAGCCTTTCGGCTATTGGCCAAGGAAATGGGGTGCGGACTGGTTGTGTCGGAAATGGTCAGCGCCAAGGGATTGCTATATGAAAATTGCCGCACGCGGGAGTTGATTCAGATCGACTCCCGCGAACGCCCTACTGCGATTCAGCTGTTCGGCTCAGTGCCGGCCGAATTGGCTGAAGCGGCGCGACGGGTTGCAGCGGCGGGGGCCGATATCATTGATTTCAATATGGGCTGCCCTACCCACAAGATTGTCAAAAACGGGGAAGGGTCAGCCCTGTTGCGTTCGCCGGTTAAAGCGGCTGAGATATTAAGGGCGATGGTGGAAGCTGTCGATATACCGGTAACGGTGAAAATACGCGCTGGCTGGGATGCTAATAGCATCAACGCCGTTGAGGTCGCAAAGCGGCTTGAACAGACAGGCATCTGCATGATTGCAATTCATGCCAGGACAAGAGAACAATTTTATAGCGGCGCCGCTAACTGGAAAATAATCCGGCAGGTTAAACAGGCAGTGCGGGTTCCGGTGGTTGGTAATGGTGATATCCGAACGGTGGACGATGCCAGGCGCATGATGGATGAAACCGGCTGTGACGCGGTGATGATAGGTCGAGCCGCTTGCGGCAACGTCTGGATTTTTAAGCAGATTGCCGCCTATCTGGATCGGGGTGAGCTTCCTGCAGGACCGACACTGGCTGAAAAATCGGTTACCCTGATGCGGCATCTGGATATGTTGATCGAATTGAAGGGGAATCATATCGCGATTCGCGAGATGCGGCGACATGCCGCCAGCTATATTAAAGGATACCCAAAATCTGCGGACCTGCGGACAAAATTTAATCAAGCTTTGTCAAGAGTTGATTTTGAAAAGATACTGCTCGAATATCAGAAAGGGGAGCTGGCGTGTCAACACTGCTGATTCCAGTAATTAACGGTGTAATGCCGCGACCGGGTGGCGGTCGTTCAGTCGGTGGGTTTTTGGACCGAAGCCGCAGACCGCTCTTGGAGACGGGGATGAACGCGTTTATTTGTCCGTTGGCGCCGGTCGATGGTTCGTTATATCGTGTGGGAGTTCTGGCGAAAGTGATTGATACTAGGCGGCAGATGCTGGATGTTCCCGGTGGTGAACCAACGCCGTTCGTTACCGTTGTATTGGAAGGGGTTAGCCATGCGCGCTGGAGTACAGTCGCTTTTTTGCAGGGAGCTCTGCAGGTTGACGGACTTGATCCGCTTGATTTTAAAGCAATGCGGGCGGATTATCCGGTTGTGTCAGGGGCGGGCTGGATCCCACAGGGCGGCTACACTGAATTTCGCAGTTTGTCGGATATTCCGGTTACATTGTATGGAAACGATATTGAACGTAACACTTCGGTGCAAATGAAGGCGAATTTAAAAGGCCTGGTCAGCCTTGAAACGGCCCATACTATTGAGCATGCCATGCTCAGATCGTTACGGCTGTATGGATTGTGCACGACCAGAACATTGCAGGAATCAATGCGACAAGAAACTGCGGAACTAACCTGGTCGGTGGAAAAAAGCATGCGACTTGCTTTGCCGGAAGTATTGGGTCAAACGCAAGCAGGCGCCTGTGGTAATCCGATGACCAATTTGGCGCAGTTTTACATGTTTCAGGAACTCGCAGAACAAATTAAGCAGAGTGATGATGTAAACTTGTCGTTAGACAAAGTGCGTCGCTCAGTAATGTCGCGCTTGACCGGTGAATTGGGGCTTACAAGTCAACCGGGGCTACGGGCGCTGCAGGGACTGAAGAAAGGCATGTACCATGATGACTCGCCGTTGGGCGACGAATTGTGCAAAAAAATCTTGCGTCGATTTCCTTTGGAACCTTGGCAATGAAGCAGATCAGCTTCGTTTTTGCCACGGGGTCGAGTTGGTTGGACCGGTTGGTGACCAAGATTACACGGTCGCCTTGGTCTCATGTGGCTTTGCGGTTTGACGACGACGATATTTTGGTGGAAGCGCAGGCTGGAAAAGGCTTTCTGGTTGGAACAGGCGGCAAATATGCCGACTGGACGATGAGTCAGGCATTGTCCCGCTTCGTAGCTGACGATGTGTATAAGGAAATGATGACCCAAGCCTACCGCTGGAAAACCACTGCAGTTCCTTATGGTTACGCAACCTGTCTGGCAATCGGCGTAAAGGAATTGTGCGGACTGCAGGCGGCTGTGATCATGTTATCGATGCTACCCCGTTTTTTTGACGAAACCTTGGTTTGTAGCGAAATGCTCGTGAAGCTGTGGCGGATAGCAGAACCGGAGTTTATGACTGGACAAGATTGCCGACTGATCAGTCCAGATCAATTATTCCAGGTTTTTAAGCAGCAGGGAGATCAGGACAAAATTGACAAACCGGGAGATTGTGCCTATAATTGTTGAAGAAAAGTAGCGGTTTTGATTGCTGCATTCTTTTTATACATATTTGATATACAATCATTCGTACCGACTCATTTTCATGGCAAGACCGAGACGTAAAGGAGACTGCGTGATGGCTGAAAAAGAAACAATCCTGACTACTGACGGGTTGAAAAAACTGGAACAAAAACTGGAACACCTCAAATCGGTCCGACGTCAGGAAGTTGCTGAACGGATCAAACAGGCAATTGAGTTCGGCGATATCAGTGAAAATGCTGAATATGAAGATGCGAAAAACGAACAAGCCTTCATTGAAGGAGAATTGCAGACGCTGGAAAAAATGCTGCGCAGCGCAAAATTGATTGAAAGCTGCGATACCGATACGGGCACAGTCGGGTTAGGCTGTACCGTAACGTTGAAGGAAGTCAAAGAAGGCAAGGGGAAGGCTGCTCACAACGGGCGCGAGATGATGTATACCATAGTCGGATCGGCGGAAGCGGACCCCAGTGAAGCCAGGATTTCCAATGAATCTCCGGTCGGTAGCGCCGTTCTTGGCCAAAAGATAGGTCAAACCGTCGAAGTGGTGGCGCCGGCGGGTCGGATGAAGTTTAAAATCGTAAATATTGAATTGAACTGATTGCGCGAGGAGTCTTGTTGATGACTGAAGAAATGAATCCGGTCGCCGATCCAACAGGCGAAGAACTGAACGAATTGATGCAAGCCCGCCGGGACAAGCTGGCGGCAATTATCGACAAAGGGATTGAACCGTTCGGTCGACACTATGAACCGACCCATCATGCACAGCAAGTTGTGGATCAATTTACCGACCTGGAAGGGAAAACCGTCCGGGTCGCTGGCCGTATTATGGCGATTCGTGGTCACGGAAAAGCCGGATTTGCCAATCTGCGCGACATGAGCGGTCAGGTCCAGCTCTATTTGCGGCAGGATGTTCTGGGTGCTGACGCTTACGATGTAGTGCACCAGTTCGATCTCGGCGACATTATCGGCGCTGAAGGGGAAGTGTTCCGCACCCGTACCGGTGAGGTTAGCGTCAAAGTATCTTCTGTGTCATTCTTGACCAAAGCACTGCGTCCCTTGCCAGAGAAATGGCATGGGCTGAAAGATGTTGAAATTCGCTATCGACAGCGCTATCTGGATTTGATTGTCAATCCGGATGTCCAACGTGCATTCTTAGTGCGAAGCCGGATGATTCAGGCATTGCGGCGGACTCTTGATGAACGGGGCTTTTTAGAAGTGGAAACGCCGATGATGCATGCGATTGCCGGCGGAGCCGCTGCCAAACCGTTTATTACCCATCATAATGCATTGGATATGAAGCTCTATTTGCGAATTGCGCCGGAACTATATCTAAAAAGGTTGATTGTTGGCGGCTTTGAAAAAATCTATGAACTGAATCGAGTGTTCCGCAACGAAGGAATCTCGATCAAACATAACCCCGAGTTTACCCTACTGGAGCTGTATCAGGCGTATGGAGACTATGAAACGGTGATGAAACTCACCGAAGAAGTCATTGCCGCTGTGGCTCAGGAAGTGCTGGGGACTACCCAGATAAGTTATCAGGGGCAGGTAATTGACCTGACACCGCCTTGGCGCCGCATTACCATGACCGATGCTGTAAAGAAGTTTGCCGGAGTGGATTTTGCTGCGATCAAAACTTTAGCTGAAGCTCGTGCGGTAGCAGATTCCCATGAAGTCCATTATGAACCGGGACATGGGATTGGCGGGATTTTGAATGCGTTCTTTGAAGCAAAGGCGGAAGAACATCTCGTACAACCAACTTTCATCACTCGTTATCCGACGGAGATTTCTCCCTTGGCCAAACGTTGCCAAGATGATCCTGAATTCACCGACCGTTTTGAAGGGTTTATCTTTAGCCGGGAAATCGCCAATGGCTTTTCCGAGCTGAATGACCCGATAGATCAAAAGGAACGTTTCCTTGGTCAAGTGGCGCAACGCGAGTCTGGTGATGCGGAAGCTCACATGATGGATGAAGACTTTGTTACTGCGCTGGAGTATGGGATGCCGCCGACTGGCGGCCTGGGTATTGGTATCGACCGTTTGGCGATGTTTTTGACGGATAGCTACTCCATTCGCGATGTAATTTTGTTTCCCCATATGAGGCACAGGGATTCAACTGAAGGTTGATAAGGTTCTTGATTGCCAAAAGGCTGTCCTTCCGGGGCAGCCTTTTGCTTTGATGGTTGTACGCCCGGCATGGGCGTCATCTATAGGATGAAAGTTCCGAACGGGGGCTGGCGAGCGCCAACCGTTAGCCAAGAGCAAGGG
>JBGSKE010000044.1:0-7884 GCA_041741355.1 Negativicutes bacterium
CCGTTGGGCGGCAGTTCCCATACATCATGCCCCCGGTAGTTAACGCTAATTGGATCGACCCACTCCGGTTGATAGGCGGCCAAGTCACTCGCCAGTAAACAACCGCCGTATTGACGGGAAAAAACGTCTATTTTCCGACTCAGTTCACCCTGATAAAAATCATGACAATTGCTGTCCGCTAATCGGCGCAAGGTCGCTGCATGAGCCGGCGACCGCCAGATTTCACCGGCCAAAGGCGCCCGGCCAGCTGGCGCAAAAGTTTCCAACCAACAACGGAACTCCGGTCCGTCCAACACACTGAACCGCTGATAACCGGCAGCCCATTGTCGGCTAATTACTGGTGATACCGGGAAGCCGGTTTCGGCATACTCAATCGCCGGCGCAAGCACTTCGGTTAGCTTCAGCCGGCCAAAACGGCCGATTAGTGTTGCCCAGGCCGCCGGCGCGCCCGGCACCGTTACTGGCAACCAACCATCGACCGGCATTTTCCGCAGTCCACGCTGCGCCAACAACTCCAGCGTCAACGCTGCCGGCGCCGGTCCGCTGGCATTGAGACCGTATAGCTGTTCTTTCAGCCAGACCAGCGCAAACGCGTCGCCGCCGATTCCATTGGAGGTCGGTTCGACTACAGTCAGGCAAGCGGCCGTTGCCACCGCCGCATCAACGGCGTTGCCGCCCTGCCGCAAAATCTGCAATCCCGCCTGCGCGGCCAACGACTGTGAGGTTGCCACCATGCCGTTTTTCGCGTAGACAACACTACGCCTTGAAGGATAAGGATACTGGAGCGCTGCAAAGTCCATCCGCCACCTCCGCCTGCCGATCAAATGCAATCAGCACTATTTTTTCAACGACGCTTTCCCGTAAAATGCCTGTCGCAAACTGTCCTGGATCAAGTTCCACGCTTCGGTTGCCGCCGATTCCGGTCCTAGGTGGGTAAACGCATGCATGCATCCGTCGAATGTCTTGTAAGTCACAGCTACTCCCGCCGCCTGCAGACGGTTGGCATACGCTTCGTCTTCCGCGCGCAGCGGGTCGTATTCGGCCGTGATGATCAGCGCCGGCGGCAAACCGGACAGCTCCTCGGCCAAAAGCGGTGATGCCAGCGGATTGAAAGCATCCGACGCCTCCCGCAGATAACACGCGGTAAAAAAAGCCTGCGCCCGCGCCGTAAGCAGCGTATCGCTGTCGCCTTTGGTCTCCGGGTCGGCGACAAAATCAAGCGGCGGGTAATTCAGCACTTGAAAACAAATTTTGACGTCTTGCCGTTGCCGCGCCAGCAAACACAGCGCCGCCGTAAAATTAGCTCCGGCACTGCTGCCGCCGACGGCTATCCGCAGTGGATCAAATTCATTTTCCGCAGCCTGCGTCAACGCCCATTTCGCCACATCATAACATTCATCCAATTGCACCGGAAATTTGGTTTCCGGCGCCAGATGATACTCAATGTTTACAACTGCACAATCCGCGGCTACGGCAATCTGGCGGCACCAGCCGTCGTCATCTCGCGTACTGCCCTGAATGAAACCTCCACCATGGATATTCAGATACACTGGCCATGATTTTTTCGACATTCCTTGCGGCTTATAAATCAGCAATCGCGTTTCCCCTGCAGCGGTCGTTATGCTGTGCTCCGTTACGTCAACCATCGCCGGTTGCGCCGTTAAAACGGGGCCCATTTTTTCTTCATAGGATTGACGACTGCGTTTCGCCATTAAGAGCATTTTTTGTTCTTCCAGCATTCCGGTTCCCCTTTATCTTTCATTTTCAACTTACATGTTCCGCCGGTCCGTCTGATATAGCCACCTGATTGCGGCCAGCTAATTTTGCTCTATACAACGCCTGATCAGCCGCTTCCAACAATACCGTCGCCTTGCTGTGTCGCTCCGGTACCCTAGAGGCAACACCGATACTGACCGTAACCACCCCGCCCAGTAGGGAGCACTGGTGCGGAATCGCCAGCGTTTCGACAGCAAAGCGGATTTTTTCGCCAACCCTCATGGCGCCGGAGGCATCCGTCGCCGGCAAGATCACGGCGAATTCTTCGCCGCCATAGCGACCGACAAAATCGGTTGTCCGCTTGATCATGCACTGAATCGTGACGGCAACTTTTTTGAGACACTCATCCCCGGCCAGATGACCATAAGTATCGTTGAACAGTTTGAAAAAGTCCAGATCGATCATCAATATCGCCAACGTCATCTGTTCGCGTTCGGCCCGCTTCCATTCGCGTTCCAGCAGCTCATCCAAGCTGCGCCGATTGCCAATCCCGGTCAATCCATCCGACAAAGACAGTCGGTGCAACTCCTCGTTCAATATTGTCAGCTCATGCGTCCTCGCCGCCACCTGGACTTCCAACTCTTCTTTTGCTTTGCGCATCAACGTTTCCGCCAACTTGCGTTCGGTAATATCCTCCACAACCCCTTCAATCCACTGGATCTTGCCATCCTTATCTTTACGCGCCACCGCCGAGCGGGAACACCAAAACGTTTCGCCGCTATAGCGCCGCATCAGACACTCCTGATTTTTTACGAAACCTTTCTGCTCCAATTCGCTCAAAAAATATCGACGATCCGCCGCATCATGATACAGTTGACTCAGCGGAACCTTAAGCAATAGTACCATCGCTGGATAGTCGAACATTTGCACCATCGCCGGATTAACCTGGATAAAGCGACCATCTTCTTCAATACTGGACTGATAAACGCCGACATTTACATTTTCCACCAACGAGCGAAATCTGGCTTCGCTGGCGCAAAGATCGGCTGTCCGTTGGGCCAATTGTTCGGTCATTTGATTAAAATTATCAGCCAGCTTGCCAATTTCATCAGTCCGTTCGATTATGAGGCGAGTTTTGAAGTCACCGGCTGCAACCCGTAAAGAAGCCTGCGATATTTCGCCAATTCTTCCGGCAATTGCCTGAGCGATGGATAGGCTGGTCAGAATTGCCAACAGAATAGCCAGGACAATGATAAAGACGTTGGCTTTCTGTACATCACGCACTTCCGCCATCGCTGCAGCCAGACTTCGTTCGGCAATCAGCCCCCAACCGGTATGGGGCAGAAAACTATAGCCAGCCAAAATACTCTGCCCGCCACACTCATACTCCAACCAGCCGCTATCCCCCGCCAATGCCCGCTCAGCCGGCGGACGGCAAAATTTTTCCTCCGGCATTAATTGCATTGGGTCTGTATGAATGATGACCTTCCCTGATTTATTCACCACATAGACATACCCCTGCTGATCAACCAACGCATTTTCAATCATCCGGATTATACTACTCAAGCCAATATTGACGAGTAACAACCCTCGCACCGACCGGTCTTCGCCGAAAATCGGCTCGGCAATCACTACTCCAGGCCAACCGGCGCTTTTGGAGACTAGCACATCAGAAATCGCGGTAGTCTGACTTTTCAACACTTGAGCAAAATAACCGCGGTCAGAATAATCAATGCTCACAGCCACTGCCAAACCATCGGAACGGGCAATCTGCCGGCCCGCAGGATCGATTACTGCCGCGATATGAATCCCTTCGTATGTTTTGACCATTTCCTGCAATACCGCCGTTTGGCGCGCCGGTTGCATCGAACGGAAATCCGGGTCGGCGACCACCACTTTCATCATGCGGATTTTTTCTGCAAACAATTGATCCACATCATGGGCAATATTCAGGGCCAGGTTTTTATTGCGGTCAAACACGAACTTCCGCATCAAAACGGTTGTCTCCCATTCCGTGAAAGCAGCCGATAAAAGCAGGGGGAACAAGGTCATAGCAACAAAAGCCACACTGAGTTTTTGCCGCAAATTCAAAGCTTCCCAACGTGACCGGCTATAGCGGAACAAGCGCATCACATCCACAACTCCCCGTCGCCAAATGATGTCAAGGGTTAAGGCAGCGGACTGGATATACCGATAAAGCAGGACTTTTTTGCATAGCCGGAGAAATGAATCGCATATCTTTCGTACGTCTGAAATTCGGCGTTTTCTCTCATTCTTCCTTTAAAAAACCGCAGATAGAAAGAAGGTTTTTGCATGCCAGCCCCTCGCACAGAAAAAATCAGGGAGGAGCATCTTGCCGATGTCCTCCTGATTTACAATCACTACGTATTAAATTCGACCGCAACATTTCACGGCCAGGCTCTGACAAAGGCTGAAATGCGGGACTTGGTTTTCTTCGCCAAGCCCTGTTATCAAACCTATGTAGTGCTGATTGAGGGAACCTGTTGCGGCTACGCCTACGTCGGACCGCACAAAAACCGCGACGCCTATAGGGCAACCGGCGAAATCAGCGTTTATTTGCAGCCGGGCTTTGAAGGGAAAGGATTGGGCAGGCTAGCGCTCGCGCAAATTGAAGCGCACGCACGTGAGCACGGTTTCCATGTGTTACTGGCAACCATCTGCAGTGAAAACGCAAGTAGCCTGCGACTGTTCCTAAACCAGGATTTTTTTCAATGCGCTCACTTTAGCGAAGTGGGGCGAAAATTCGACCAATGGCTGGATATTGTGGTCTGCCAGAAAATCCTCCGCTAGTCGCGCACGTTCCGATCCTGCACCAGCGACCCGGGTCCATCTTCAGCCACGCTGACCTCTGCTTCGCCAAAAGTTTTCATATCATTGAGAACATGCAACGCGGCATGGATTAACGAAATCCCCAGCACCGCTCCCACCCCTTCGCCGACATTCATGTCTAGATAGAGATACGCCGGCAAACTTGTCATTTCGAGAATTTCTGCTTGCTGCGGCTCGGCGGAAAAATGCGACCCAATCAAGCGTTCGCGGACAAGCGGCGCCAGCGTGCAGGCCAACAGCGCGGCCGAACTGGTTACCGCGCCGTCCAAAACGATTGCTGCGCCGGCGGACGCCGCACCAAGTATGATTCCGACCAGACCGGAAATTTCCAGACTGCCGGCCGCAGCCAATATCACCGTGGCTGCAACGCCAGATCGCACCTGTTCGACGATCTTGTCCAACACGACCGGATCTGTTTCCCCTACAACGCCGACGCCGATTACCTGCGCCCCATCTGCCGCCGCCGCGCAGGCGATTTTTATTCCCTGCTCCACGGTCTGGCCGATTTGCCGCGCCGTTGGCGTTGTTGCCGTTGCAACGTCAAAACAAATTAACCGGGCCGACACCTGACTGGCAAAAACGTCTATCATCCCGCCGGTTCGGCGACTACCATTCATGAGCACCAGCACCGGGGGCGTTCGCTGCGGCCTTGGCTGACGCGTAATTCCGGCCATTTTACAGGCCAAATGCTCAAACGCATGCAGACTGCCCAGCGGTTTAGTCAAATTATCCAGCCGAATCTGACATTTGGCCATTGCTGCCAAATCCAACGGCTTGATTTGCGCAATCACTTGTTCAACCATGTGTCATGACTCCTTCTTTCCTCATTGCCGCTACCATTTTCACCGACATTTTAAGCATTTCCACCACCACAGAGGCGCCGATGGCCTCACCCAGTCGCACCCCCATATCTACGCACGACTCCAGATTCAAATGCCCCAGAGCATGGATATGCGCCGGCTCACCGGACAGATGCGAAGAAAACAGAAACTGACGGCTACGCGGCTCGATCGCGTCGGCAATCATTGCCGCCGCAGTAGTATTGAGTCCATCGATAACAACGGCGCAGCGATTAGCGGCAGCCCCCAGCACGACCCCGGCCAGGGCGCCGATTTCAAAACCGCCCACCTTTGACAGCACATCGATTCCATCCGTCGGACAGGGTCGATTGCAGACAAGCGCCTGCCGCACCAGTTCAATTTTACGCCTGAGTTTTTCGTCTGAAATCCCGGTCCCCCGTCCGGTAACCACTTCCGGCGACAAGCCGGTGAATGCGGCGACAATCAACGCACTGGCCGTAGTGTTGCCGATCCCCATCTCACCCAGGCTGAAGCAATTGTAGCCTTGGCGGACTCGGTCTTCAACGATTTCAATCCCGGTTTCCAAAGCTTTCACCGCTTGTTCGCGGCTCATCGCCGGCCCTGCGGTAAAATCCTGCGTTCCCCATGCGATCTTGCGATGCCAGAGTTCCGGCACATCCGACAGATCGCCGGCAACGCCGACATCAACCACCACCATGCAAGCGCCGCAATAATTTGCGAACGCATTGGCGCTAGCCCCTTTGGCTACAACGTAGTTGCGGGTCATCTGCAGTGTGGTATCGACCGGATAGGCGCTCACCCCCTTGCGGGCCACTCCATGGTCGGCGCAAGCCACCACCATGCAAGGAACAGGCTCCGGCGGACAGCAACGGCCCATGATTCCAGCGTATTGGCAAACCATCGTTCCCAGATGCCCCAAACTACGCGGCGGTGGCAGAAGAATTGCCAACTCCTGCGTTGCCTGTTGCATCGCCGGTCGATCCAGTTCACCAATTCGCGCCAAAGTTTGCGTTAATAAATTCATTGTTCCCTCCAGAAAATGTGTTCAAAATAGAAAAAGGCTCTATTTGAGCGTAATGTCTCAATAAAGCCTTCTTTGTCCACGAAGGATTAAGCCTCGGTTGCGGCAGGTCTCCTGGCTCCCGGTTCCTTGATGTCTTGCGCCTTCCCCTTGCGAGTGGCCTTGCAAGTTCTCCCCGGTACAGTGGTGGGCCCGCGCCTACACATGACTGGCATGTTCAGACTTCCCTATTCTCCCCGGCAGTCCGGGGCACCCCAACCCAAATGCTAATTTAATTGAGGCTATTATATCAGTCACCGATGGTTAGCGTCAAATGCCGATACCGATTTACCGCAAGCAGGAAGCTGTAGTTTTTTGTTGAATACATCCACAATCAAACCATAAAGGGGTGTCTTTATTTTGGCAACAGTACAGACAAAGTATCTTGGTGATTTACGGACCGAATCAGTCCATCTGCAGTCCGGCAACAAATTGATTACTGACGCACCGACAGACAACCAGGGCCGCGGCGAAGCCTTCTCGCCCACAGATTTGCTGGCTACCGCCTTTGGCGCCTGCGTGCTTACCATCATGGGCATCGCTGCCAAAACTCACGGATTCGACATTGACGGGACCGAAGTCGAGACGACAAAAGTCATGGGCACCGAGCCGCGCCGAATTGTTGAATTGATTACCACCTTTAAGTTCCCTCACAACAACTACAGCGGCAAACACAAGAAAATTCTTGAACTGACCGCCAAAGAATGCCCCGTGTTCAATAGCCTGCACCCTGACATCAAAAAAACCGTTTCCTACTGCTTCCCTGATTAAAGTATAGAGCCTGCCCCAACATTAACGACAACAAACCAGAATCGGTGCGAGCAACAAAACAGCCGTTCGCGCTGACTCTGGTTTTTTTGCGGCGCAGGACCTGTTTGGTACCCTACGACTCCAGATTGGACGTGCAGTGCGGGCAGCGCACTGCTTTCAGCGGGATCGCCGACAGGCAGAACGGGCAGTCTTTGGTTGTCGGCGGCGCTTCAGCAGGCTTTTGCTTGAACCGGTTGATTTGCACGATCATCAGGTAAATCGCAAATGCGACGATCAAAAAGTCAATGACTGTATTGATAAAAATACCGTAGTTGATTGTCGGCGCTCCTGCAGCCTTGGCAGCAGCTACCGTTGGGTATGCAGTTCCTGACAGGTTGATGAACAAATCGGAAAAATTAATTTTACCGAGCAGCAATCCCAGGGGTGGCATCAAAATATCGCCGACAAACGAGGACACGATCTTGCCAAAAGCGCCGCCTATGATAATCCCTACGGCGAGATCGACCACATTGCCGCGCATAATAAATTCTTTGAACTCTTTTATCATCGCACGCCCCTCCTCAAAAAATCTTCAAGCTTTGTTCAACCACCGTTCAAACGCCTTATCACTGCTGCATGCTGCGGAAACGAGCGCAACAATTCTGGCCCGGAAAATAGTTCAAGATC
>JBGSKE010000045.1:0-3069 GCA_041741355.1 Negativicutes bacterium
GCCAGCATGTAGCCGAGAAACATACTACCGGTGTCGCCCATGAATATCTTGGCCGGACTAAAGTTAAAATACAAAAAACCGAGTGCGCTACCAGCCAAGGCTGCCGTTAACACCGCAACCAGCCAAAAGTTCAGTTCCACCGCCATTAAAAAAATGGTTACCGCAGCAATCACCGAAACGCCCGCCGCCAATCCGTCCAAGCCGTCAATCAGATTGAGCGTGTTGGTCAGACTGACCACCCAGATCAACGTGATCGGGATCGCCCACATGTCAAGATAGATCATGCTGCCAAGCGGATTGGTCAACCAATCAATTCGGATATCGAACAACAGCAACACGGAAGCAGCCGCAATTTGACCAACCAGTTTGGTTTTAGCCGAAATCTGGTAAACATCGTCGACAACGCCGAGTAGCAGAATCGCTGTTCCGCCAACCAATATACCAAGCAATTCCCAGGTCAGATGCACGCTGGCAAGGACAGCAGCAATAAAACCAGCGTAAATTGCCAATCCACCCAGCCGCGGAATGATCCCTGTATGAACTTTTCTTGCTTCCGGTTTATCCACGGCGCCCCAGCGTACCGCCAGTCGCTGAACGGATGGCGTAACCATATAGGCTACTCCCAGAGCAATAATAAACGCGGTAATGTAAACTTGCATTTCTATTGGCACCTCATTTTTTCTACCACCTATAAGTGTACCGTATCAGTGCCTTGCTTGTCAATTGAACGTAGTCTTCATATGGATTCGTAGTGAAATCTTATATATAACTATTATAATTATTATACGTCAAATGCAAAACTCCTCTTTACAAAAAGAAATTGGGGCTGGCCCC
This sequence comes from Negativicutes bacterium, assembly GCA_041741355.1. Taxonomy (GTDB): domain Bacteria; phylum Bacillota; class Negativicutes; order UBA1444; family UBA1444; genus UBA1444. The sequence goes on from JBGSKE010000045.1 coordinate 835, forward strand.
AATTTCTCAGTTGTTCTCAATTTCCGTGAAACATTCGCAATCTACGCCGGCTTCGCTCAGCAGCTCCCGCGACAATTCATCCGGGTATGGATATTCAAAGACGATACGGCGGATGCCGGCGTTGATGATCATCTTGGTGCAGGCCGAACAAGGTTGGTGCGTGCAGTAGATGGTCGAACCGGCAATCCCCACGCCGTGCAACGCCGCCTGCACAATTGCGTTCTGCTCGGCGTGAAGGCCGCGACACAGTTCATGCCGCTGGCCGGAAGCAACGCCCAGTTGCTCGCGCAGGCATCCGACTTCCAGGCAATGGGCCAAGCCTTGCGGGGCGCCATTGTAGCCGCTGGTCAACAGCCTTTTTTCTTTGACGATCACAGCGCCAACCTGTCGCCGCAGGCAGGTGGACCGGGTGGACACCACTCGGGTGATTTCCATGAAATATTGGTCCCAGCTGGGACGCGACTGCCCTTGCATTTACTTGGTGCCAAATATTCGGTCGCCGGCGTCGCCCAGACCAGGAACGATATAACCGTGGTCATTCAGCCGTTCGTCGACCGCCGCCGCATATATTTCGACATCCGGATGCGCTGCGTTGACGACATTGACACCTTCCGGCGCCGCGACCAAACACATCAGTTTGATTTGTTTGGCTCCGCCGCGTTTGAGCATGTCAATGGCCGCAACGGAGGAACCGCCGGTTGCCAGCATTGGGTCAATAATGATCACTTCGCGTTCGGATACATCCGGCGGCAATTTGCAGTAGTACTCGACCGGCTTCAGGGTCTGCGGGTCGCGATATACGCCGATATGACCGACTTTGGCCGCCGGAATCAGCCGCAGCACTCCGCTGACCATGCCAAGACCGGCCCGCAGAATCGGCACCACACTAATTTTTTTGCCAGCCAGAACCCGGGCGCGACATTTTGCGACCGGCGTCTCCACTTCAATCTCTTCCAGCGGCAAGTCCCGCGTCAGTTCGTAAGCCATCAACATGGCGATCTCTTCGAGCAGTTCGCGAAAATCCTTGGTTCCGGTGCGAATGTCGCGGATCAGAGTCAATTTGTGCTGAATCAGCGGATGGTCGATTACTTTCACCTGCATGCCTTCATCTCCTCGTCGATTTTTTGCTTACCAGGCGTAGATCGGGTAGCGTCCGCACAGAGCCTTGACTCGGACGCGGACTGCAGCATGAACCGTTTCGTCGGTCGGATGATCAAGAACCTGGGTGATAATATCGGCGATTTCAATCATATCGGTTTCATTCATACCCCGTGTCGTAGTCGCCGCCGTACCGATCCGGATGCCGCTGGTCACCATCGGCCCGGCCGGATCGTTGGGAATTGAGTTTTTATTGACGGTAACGCCGATGTCATCAAGCAACCGTTCAGCAACCTTACCGGTCAGATTGCGATTGCGCACATCAAGCAATAACAGGTGATTGTCTGTACCGCCGGAAACCAGGACAAAGCCGTTTTCCATTAATCGTTCCGCCAATTTTGCCGCATTTTTGACAAGCTGGGTCTGGTATTTTTTGAACTCGGGACTCATCGCTTCCTGCAAGGCCACTGCTTTTGCTGCGATCACATGCATCAGCGGGCCCCCCTGGATTCCCGGGAAAATCGCCTTGTCGATCGCCTTGGCATGCTCGGCGCGACAAAGAATCATGCCGCCGCGCGGTCCCCGCAATGTCTTGTGGGTGGTAGTGGTCACAATGTCCGCGTGCGGTACTGGGCTAGGATGCAGGCCGGCCGCGACCAAACCGGCGATATGCGCCATGTCGACCATGAACAGTATTCCCAGTTCTTTGGCGATCTTGCCAATGCGCGCAAAATCAATAATCCGCGGATAAGCGCTGGCGCCGGCCACAATGATATTAGGCCGGTTTTCCCGCGCCAACCGCTCCAGATTATCATAGTCGATACGGTGATGAACATCATCGACACCGTAAGGAATGATTTTAAAATATTTGCCGGAAATATTCACCGGGCTGCCATGAGTAAGATGGCCTCCGTGCGCTAGGTTCATGCCCAAAATCGTGTCGCCGGGCTTTAGAAAAGCGAAGTAAGCGCCGGTATTGGCCTGCGCGCCCGAATGGGGCTGAACATTCGCATGTTCTGCGCCAAACAAAGCCTTAGCCCGTTCAATCGCCAGCGATTCGGCAACATCAACACATTCGCAGCCACCATAATAACGGGCGCCGGGATAACCTTCAGCATATTTGTTGGTCAACACGGA
>JBGSKE010000046.1:0-3148 GCA_041741355.1 Negativicutes bacterium
TAAATGGCAGGGGAAGATCGCTCAGCAGCCGTCCTTCTAAATCAGACTGATTGTAGCCCATCAGTTTTCCGATCGAAGGGCTGATATATTGCAGGCGCATTTCCGTATCCAGCAGCCAAATGACATCGGCGGTGTTTTCGGCCAATAATCGGTATTTTCGCTCTTGTTCCGCGGCCTCTTTAAGCTTCTGAATCATGCTGTTGAAAGAGATAGAGAAATCTCCCATAAAATCGACGCGCTGCGAATAGTCGCCGCTAGCAACCATACTGGCTTGCCAGGTGAGATGTCGCAGGTTGGATTGGAGGGATTTTAGCGCGCCAGCGCAATATCCCCGCATATCCAGCGTTTGATGCAAATTCCCATTAGCCAGTGAATGAGAAAACTCGCGCAGCTTCACCAGATCTTCGACCAGCAGGGCCAGCAAAGGATCGCCGGATTGGACTTCCAGCAGATTCTTTGCTGGCCCTTTTTGCTGCAGAATGTTTCGCAACAGAACAATAATTTGCTCCAGATTGATATCCGCGGCTGAGCTCATCGGCTAGTCCGGATTGACTGCGACGATTTCAGCGACAAAACGGCACGTTCTATCGCCGGTGCACCAACAATCCACTTCTTTAACCCGATAGCGATCGCCGGTGAAACTTTCCAGTAAACCGGCAATAAAACCTTCGTCATAGACGCAGATCTCATCATCTAGTTCCGGCAGGCCTGAACAATCCAGATCCTCCGAAATGCTGAGCGTGAAACGGTTTCGGTCGTAATCCGCTTCTTCCAGACGCAAGATGCCGATGCCATTTTCCAATAGTGCGGTTTGCAAAGATTTGATGAAGTCACCGATGCTATCGGCGGGAGGCACCATATGTTGATAAAACTGATTTCCCGCTAAATGGCCGGCTTCGGCAAACAACCGGTCTGTAGTATCAGCGCCAAAGTTTTTTTCCAACACATCGCGAAAACAATACTGCGCCAAGCGATAAATTTCCAACCGTACCATCGGGCCCAGGTTGGGGCGCCCTTCTTGGACATCGCCCAACAGCGACCAGTCAAATTCATACTTTCGTGCCACGGTATCCGCTCCTTTGCCTATCTGCGATTCTTATTGTGTTGATATTTCGTGTCCGGTGGGGTTTTTCCTGCCGGACATTGTTGTTTTTTATAAAGTGACTATCCCAACTGGATAGTAGAAGTGAAGTTTGGCAACGAAAGACTGCTCCGGCAGGTAATTGTTTGACCAACGCAACCATGACAAAATATTGAAGGATGCAAAGTGCGTCTATTATTGCCTGCCGGAGTGTGAGCGATGTTAGTTGCTGCAGTTATTGCCTTTACGACCGTAATGATGAATTTGGCGCTTGGGGTACAAGTGTATCGAGCCAATCGCCAGGCCACTGTCAATCGCATCTTTTTATTGATGTGCCTGACGTTGTGTTTGTGGGGGATTGGCTACACGCTCACACTTACTGCGCCCAGCGCAGTTGCCGCGCTAAACTGGCGAACGGTTTCCGCCGTCGGGTGGTGCTTCTTTTACAGTGTGTTTTTGTGGTTTGCGATTTATTTCACTGGCAAAGGGCATTGGCTGGATCGCCTGTGGGTCAAAATTGCCATTCACCTGCCAGGGGTGATTTTTCTTGTATATAATGCAACTCGCTCGACGGAGTCCCTGCAACAAACAGTCTGGGGTTGGGTGTATCTCTACTCGCAAGAAGCGGCGTGGCAGGTTGCCTTTATTATCTACTATACAACGTATGCAATGACGGCTTTTTGGCTGATTTATCGATGGGGCAAACAGGCGGAATCCGTCCGGGAGCAAAAACAGGCGCGGATTATCGTGCGAACGATGTTGGCGGTATATCTGCTTGCAGTTCCTTTTGACACCTACTTGCCTTTGTTTGGCTACCCGGTATTGCCGATGGCGATTCTCCTTTCGCCGATTTTTGTGGCGGGCGTTACCTACGCAGTCATCCGCTATAAATTGCTAACACTAAATTTCACGATCGCCTCTGATCAAATCCTGCAGCACATGATTGATCCGGTTCTGCTTGTAAGCACTGACGCAGTTATCCGCGAAGTCAATTCTGGTTTTTTGGAATTGACGGGATTGTGTGAGTCTGAACTGATCGGACAAGAATTGTCCGTTTATCTGGCGGATTGGACAAGGGAAGACGTGTTATCGCTAATTTCTTTCATGCCCAAAGGCAAGAACAGCGAGGCTCTTTTGCGGACCAATAATTCGGCGGCAACGGTTCCCTGCTTAATGTCGCATAAACTTGTCCGGGATGAATTCGGCGATGCGCTGGGTGTAATCATTCTGTTGCATGATATCAGCGAACAGAAACAGTATGAAGAACGATTGAAACAGGCAAATGATGAATTGGAAACAAAAGTGGCAGCGCGATTGGCAGAGTTGACGCAAAGCCAGCTGTTGCTGCAAGGCGAAGTTTTGGACCGCGTAGTTGCTGAAACGCAAGTGATTTATGCCGCCAATCATGATATGCTTACCGGCTTGCCCAATCGCAGCCGGTTTTGCGACCAAACCAACGCCGCTGTTGAAAAAGCGCAGCAAGCCGGTACTCCTTTGGCAGTCGTATATTTTGGCATGGACAATTTTAAAATGCTCAATGATTCCTTTGGGCATTCGCACGGCGACAGGGCTCTGGAGGAAGTGGCAAAAAGGTTGCGCGATTTCGCCGGTAGCGGCGCTGGAATGTCGCGAAATGGCGGCGATGAGTTTATCTTGCTGATGGAAGGCTTTGAACATGAACGTGTGCAACAATTGTTGATGCACAAAAACGGTAGTTTCCAACAACTCTTTGCGGCGCCATTTTTCATTAACGGCCGCGAGTCCTTCCTTTCTGTGAGTATGGGAGTTGCGTTTTACCCTGAGGATGGCAGCGATGCCGAAACGTTGATTAAGCATGCCAATATTGCCATGCATGATGCGAAACAGAAAGGAAACAACAACTATCAATTTGCATCGTCCCAAATAAGACAGCAAGTGTTTGAACAAAACCGAATTAGCAATGACTTGTTCCGGGCTTTGGCAAATAATGAGCTGGAACTTTATTATCAGCCGCAGGTCAATTTGTTCACGGGGAACATCAGTGGGGTGGAAGCTTTGCTGCGTTGGCATGGACCGCAGGGAGAGCTG
>JBGSKE010000047.1:0-2379 GCA_041741355.1 Negativicutes bacterium
GCCTGCCGGCGCCCTTTTCGGGAGAAATGCCTTCGGAGACTGGCTTGCCGGCTTTGCGGCCGTTAGGACTGGCCCCCATGACCGAACCAAAGTAAACGTGGCAGGTGGTGGGGAGCATATCAATCCGGTAGGCGCCGCCGCGTCCGTTGGGGCGACCGGTGACTTCGGCATGATAAGCGGAGAAGGCCAGTTTCATCAGTGAATCGGCGTATTCATCATCATTGCCGTACTTGGGCGTTTTTTCCCGCACGAGATGGCAAAGCACTTCATTATCGGTAAAGTCGACATCCAGCGCCTGCAACAATGCCTCCATCGTAAACCGTTGTTGGTCAAACACGTTGAACTTGATTGCCGCGAGTGAATCGGCGAGCGTACCAATGCCCACGCCCTGAATATAACTGGTGTTATACCGAGCGCCGCCAGCGTTGTAATCGCGACCGTTGGCAATACAATCATCGACGACGACGGACAAAAAAGGTACGGGCATCTGATGGGCATAGAGCTGTTCGATGATTTGGTTGCCCTGAATTTTTACGTCGACGAAATAGTGGAGCTGCTGACGAAAAGCGGCAAAAAATTCGTCGAAAGACCGGAATCCGACAGGAGTGCCAGTGTGTGGCCCCAGTTGTTGGCCTGATTTTTTGTCAAAGCCGTCATATAAGGTAAGTTCAAGAATTTTTGGCAGGTTTAGGTAGCCGGTCAGAATATAGGCCTCTTTGCCAAATGCCCCAGTTTCGACACAGCCGCTGGCGCCACCCTGGCGGGCGTCGGCCAGGCTTTTGCCGGAATTCAGCAGTTCCTGAACAATCGCATCAGTATTGTAAAACGCAGGCTGCCCCCAGCCTTTACGGGAAATTTCACAGGCTTTCTTCAAAAAATCCTGTGGGGTTTTTCGGCTGATCTGCACATTGGAACTCGGTTGCAGCACAGTCAGCTCATCCATCGTTTCCAGGATCAGATAGGAGACGTCGTTAACTCCATCGAACCCATCCGCAGTGATGCCGCCGGTGTTGATATTGGCAAAGTCGGTATAGGTGCTGCTTTCCTTTAGAGTGATGCCGACTTTGGGCGGCGCCGGTTGGTTGTTGAATTTTATCCAGAAGCACTCTAGCAGTTCATTGGCCTGCCCACGGGTCAACGCGCCGCTGGCGATGTCATGTTGGTAGAATGGGGCCAGATGTTGGTCCAGGCGACCCGGGCTCAGGGCGTCCCATGGGTTGATTTCACTGGTAACGCCAAGATGCACGAACCAGTACATTTGCAGTGCCTGCTGGAATGTGAGGGGCCGATGTGCTGGCACGACTTCGCAGTTGGCGGCAATTTGCAGCAGTTCGGCGCGGCGCTCCGGTCGCGATTCGGTGGCGGCCAGCTCGCGGGCATACTCGGCATAACGCCGGCCATATAAGATGATCGCGTCGCAGGCGATTTTCATCGCCTCAAGCTCAATTTTCCGCTCATAGGCCAAGGGATCGGATAAATAGTCCAGCGCAGCCATTGCGACGTCAATATCTGCCTTGAAATCAAGAAATCCTTTGGTGTAAATTTTTCCGTCCAACACCGTATGACCGGGACCGCGCTGCTCCATGAATTCGGTGAAGATGCCGTTAGCGTAACAGGCGTGCCAAGCGGGGCTCATATGGCGCAAAATAGCTTCGCGCAACGAACGTTTTTCCCAGTAAGGCAGAATTTTTTCGGCTTGCAGCCTGCGTGCTTCGTCATCGACGCGGAAGTAGATTTTTTCCCGCCGGTTCATTACGTCGAGGTCTTCCATCGTATGGCAGCAGAGTTCAGGAAAAGAAGGCGCGCTTTGCGGTTGACTGCCCTTTTCGCCAACAATTAGCTCCCCTTCGCCTATCCAGAGGGTTTTATTGGCGATTATATGCTTGAAAACCAACGCCCGCAGGATGGGCGTTTCCACAGTTCCGGCATATTTTTCATAGGCCTCGGTTACCAGACGGGCCCGTTCGATACAAAGCTGAGGAGTAGCGCTCAGGCTTTCCTGACGCAGTTGGCTGATGCGTTCATTCATAGCTGACATCCTTTCGTGGTTAAATTTAGCCGCCAATGCAGGTGGTAAAGCCAGCTGCAACAAACTGGCGGCGGATTTCCTCCAGCCGTTCCGGCGTTGGGGTGGTCGGCGCCGGTTCTGTTAACGATTTCAGTCCCAGGCGGTCATATTTGCTGCGACCGGTTGTGTGATACGGCAACAGATTAACCTGGCGTAACCGGATTGTTTTGGCGAAAGCCAGCGTGGCAGACACGTTCGCAGCGTCAGCATTGATTCCTTCGATTAGTGGCAGGCGTAAAAATATATTGGCTCCTGCGTCGGACAGGTTGCGCAGGTTATCAAGAATCAGGCGGTTGTCTTGCCCTGTATGG
>JBGSKE010000048.1:0-2643 GCA_041741355.1 Negativicutes bacterium
GTGTCAGGATCGACTCGGGGTGAAACTGTACTCCCTGCACGTTGAACTGACGATGCCGCAACCCCATGATCAAATTTTCCTCATTGCGGGCGGTGACTTCCAGGCACTCCGGCAAGCTTGCTTCCTCCACGATCAATGAATGATAACGACCGGCGGTGAAAGGCTGGGGCAAATCGGTGTACAAGCCGTCGCCCTGGTGTGCAACCTCGGTCGTTTTTCCATGCACCGGTTGCGGCGCCCTTACTACATTGCCGCCAAAAACTTCGCCGATGACCTGATGGCCGAGACAGATGCCGAGGATTGGCAATTTGCCGGCGAATTCACGCACGATTTCTTTGCTGAGACCAGCGTCGTCGGGCGTGCCGGGGCCGGGCGAAATGATGATTGCTTCATAGCTGCCTGCAGCGATTTCAGCCAGGCTGATCCGGTCGTTGCGCACGACCTGCAACGGATGGCCCAGATTGGCGATCGCCTGATACACATTGTAAGTGAAGGAATCATAGTTATCGATAAGTAGAATCATGACTTAGCTCCCTCCCAACACTTGAAACAGGACTTTTGCCTTGTGGCGGATTTCCTGATATTCGGTTTCCGGAACCGAATCGGCGACAATGCCGGCCCCGGTTTGGATCGTCACTTCATCGCCGGCGATGCTGAAAGTGCGGATCGTGATGCAGGTATCCATATTGCCGCGAAAATCGAAGTAGCCGACCGCACCGGCATAGGGGCCGCGGCGTTCGGGTTCCAGTTCGTTGATGATTTCCATCGCCCGGATTTTCGGCGCACCGCTGACGGTGCCGGCGGGGAAGCAGGCTTTCAACGTGTCGGTCGCCGTATAATTCGGGTTCAGTTTGCCGCTGACTTCCGATACGATGTGCATTACATGGGAAAAGTTTTCGACTTCCATCATTTTGGTGACCTGGACGGTGCCCGGCAGGCTGATCCGACCGATGTCGTTGCGGCCTAAATCGACCAACATGGCGTGCTCGGCGCATTCCTTGCGGTCGGCGAGCAGTTCGGCCGCCAATCGGGCGTCCTCGGCGGCGTCTTTGCCACGCGGGCGGGTGCCGGCGATCGGGCAGGTGAATACTTCGCCGTGCTGCAGCTTGACCAGCATTTCCGGCGAGGCCCCGACCAACTGCCGTGGGCCGAAGTTGATATAGAACATGTACGGCGAAGGGTTGATCCGCCGCAGGCGGCGGTATAGTGAAAACGGCGGTTCCTTCAGCGGCTGGCGGAAGGGATGGGACAACACGACTTGAAAAATGTCGCCGGCTGCTATATATTCTTTGGCTTTCAGCACATTGTCCATGTATTGCTGGCGAACTGCCGCGTCTTCGGGTGGCTGGACCAATTTTCCTCCCGAGGGAGCAGGTTCGTCGGTCGGCAGTTGCAATGGTTTGGCGAGTTGGTCGCTGACCTGGCGTATCCGCGCGGCGGCCTGCGCATAGATTTCGTCGCGGACTTTATCCGTTGCGCTGGCAGGGATTTCGGCCAGATAGATCAATTTGGCGGAATGGGTCAGGTGGTCCATCGCAACAATCAGCCGACAAAACATGAATTCGCCGAGAGTCATATCGGGCGGTAGTTCCAGACCGCGAATCCGTTCCCAGGTGGTCACCGCCTCAAAACTGATGTAACCGACCGCGCCGCCGCTGAATGGCGGCAGTCCCGGCAAGTCGGCGCAGTGATATTGGCTTAAGATCGATTGAAGCGCCGCCAGCGGCTCCTGCTGTATCGATTCGGTTTTGTCATGTCCGGTTAATTGCAGGCCGTCTGCTTGCGCGACTACGGTCAGAAATGGTTCGACGCCGATAAATGAATAGCGGCCAAAATTTTTGCTGGTTTCGGCGCTTTCCAGCATGAAACCGGGGGCATCGCCGACGATTTTGTAATAGAGGGATACCGGCGTTTCCAGATCGACGGACAGGTCGGCGAACACCGGCACGATGTTGTGGCTAGCGGCGAGGAGCAGGAAAGCTTCCTTGTCAGGATACAGACGCATCGGCTTGCTCCTCCTTGTCCAGTTCTTGGCGAATGCCGCTGAGCAAATCCTTTACTGCGGCGATATCTTTAGTTTCGAGCAGCTGCACCACCGCGCTGCCGACAATGACCCCGTCGGCGAAGCGACTGGCTGTCCGGGCCGCCGCCGGCGTGCCGATGCCAAAGCCGATCGCTACCGGCAGGTCTGTGACCTGCCGAACCAGTTCGACGCTGGGAACGACGGCGCTGTAATCGATCGAGCGAACCCCGGTGACGCCGGTGTTGGAAATGCAATAAATGAAACCGGAGGCGCTGCGGCAGGCCATTGCCACCCGCTCGGCAGTGCTGGTCGGCGTGACGAACTGAATCAGATCCAGTCCGTGCTGATCACAGGGGATCTGCAACAAATCGCTTTCTTCCGGTGGCAGATCGGGGATGATCAGGGCATCGACGCCAACTTCGCGGCAATCGCGGGCAAATTTTTCCGGTCCGTAGCTGAGAATCAGGTTGATGTAAGTCATAAAGCCGAGCGGAATCTGCGACTGGCGGCGGATGCGCCGGGCCAGTTCCAGGCAGCTGCGCGGCGTGGTTCCAGCGGCGAGCGAAGTGACGGCCGCTTTTTGGATGACCGGGCCGTCGGCGATCGGATCGGAGAAGGGC
>JBGSKE010000049.1:0-5860 GCA_041741355.1 Negativicutes bacterium
ACGGTCTCGCCGCTGCCGATGCCGAAGTTCTGCCAGTTGATGGCCGCCTTGTTCGTCGTCTGGTTGATGGTGGTGGTCGCGCCGCTCGCGGTGATCGTCGCCGCACCGGCAGTGACGACGCCGCCCGACGGGTTGGCCAGCACCATGTTGTAACTGCTAAGCAGCATCATCCCGGCCAGCACCGGCGGGGCCAGTTTCTTCATCAGCTTTTGTTTCCAGTTCCGTTGCCATTTCCGCTTCATTCGTATTCCTCCTCAGCCATGGGGCAAAATATATTTTTTCTGCTAATACCAAGTCACAATGTTACCACAGGTTCCCGCTCCCCGGTCCGGGCTACCCGCCGTTTTTGCGCAAGTGGTCGTTTTTTCTGCACAACTGGGAACGCGCATGACAGGCAAAAAAACAAGACCGTCGCATCGACGGTCCCGCGAATAGTTAGCGATAGAGTTGCGGTGGAATCATCACAGGCGGAGTATTTCGCGCAGCGGCCCGATGAAGTGGCGGCTCACCGGTACGGGTTCGGCGCAGCCCGCCAGTCGAAGCGACCAAGATTTGCCCAGGCCCGGCTCGATGGAGACGATTTTCTCCAAGTTGACGAGATAACTGCCATGACAACGAAAAAATCGCTGCGGCGGCAGTTCAGCCCGCCAATGCGACAGGCTGCCGGTCACGCGCACTTTTTCCTGCTCCGTCACCGCGAAGGTCCGGCGCTCCTCGACGGCCAAAAATAGGATGTCCCCGGCCAGCAGACGACAAACGCGGGAACCGGCCTTGCCGATAATCCATTGCCCGGGGTCTGCCTGCGAGTCTACCTGCGAGGCCGCCGTTTGCCGCTCGATCCGGTCGATGGTGCAGGCCAGGCGGTCGCGGCCTACGGGTTTCAGCAGGTAGTCCAAAGCGCTAATATCAAAGGCTCGCAGGGCGTAGTCCGGATAGGCCGTCACGAACACCAGCCGCACCTCCGGCAACAAGCTGCGAATCTTGTCCGCCAGTTCCAGCCCCTTGACGCGAGGCATCTCGATATCCAGAAACACCGCGTCCACCGGCTGGGCCGCGCAAAATTCCAGCGCCGCCTCCGGTTCGGTGCAGGCGCCTGCTACCTCGACGGAGGGAAAAGCTTTCAGCAAATGTCTCAGGGTGATGTTGGCCATCGGTTCGTCATCGACCAGCAGGACTCGGATCATCGGGTAAACCTCCTCCGGTGTTGATTTCGGGGCCGGCGCCTGCCGGGAGCGGCAGTTTGAACCAGACTGTGGTCCCTTCGCCCGGTCGGCTCGAGATATGCAGGGCTTGCCGGTATTCCAGCTGCAAGCGCCGACGGATATTGCGCAGGCCGATGCCCTCCGCGCCATCTGCCAGAACTTCCCGCAGCCGTTCCGCAGTCATGCCGACGCCGTCGTCTGTAACACAGAAGCGTATTTCCCCGCCGTCCAGGCCGATGTCGACCGCCACCCGACCGCCGCCGGCCTTTTCCCTGACCCCATGCTTGACGGCGTTTTCGACGAGCGGCTCCAGCAGCAACGGCGTGATGGACAGGCTTTCGTCGATCTCGCATCGGATTTCCCAGGCCAGTGATTCGCCGAACCGCGCCTGCTCGATTTTCAGATAGGCCCGAACGAGTTCGAGCTCTTCCCGCAAGGAAATAAATCTTTGGGTTTCCGACAGGGACAGCCGGCGGCGGATCAGACCGCTGAAATCGCCGAGCAGTTCGTAGGCGCGCTCCGGATCGGTCAGACAAAAGCCCATGATGGTATTCATGACGTTGTAAAAGAAATGCGGTTTGATCTGCGCCATCAGCCGGTCGCGCTGGCTTTGCACGGCTTCCTGCAGGGATCGTTTCATCAGGATCAGCGTGGAGACGCGCGCCAGCAGCTCTTGTTTTTCGAAGGGCTTAGCGAGATAGTCGTTGGCGCCGGTGGCCAGCGCCCGCACGATGTCTTCGGGGCGGTTGCGGACAGTGAGGATGAGCACAGGCAATTCCAGCAGGGTATAACGCTCCCGGATGGCCCGGCACACTTCGTAACCGGATATGTCAGGCATCATCAGATCCAGTACCACCAGATCGAACGATTGCCTTCCGACCCAGGCGAGGGCCTGACGACCGTTGCCTGCGCGCACGATGCGGTAGGGTTCATCGCGGAAATGCTGCTCCAGCACTTCCAGATTGACCGGCTCGTCGTCCACGACGAGAACCGTCGCCGTCACAGATTCCGCCGCGACTGGAAAATTTGGCAGGATGTCGCGCCAATCGGGCCTGTCCGATTTTTCGTCGGCCGGCCCGGGATCGGTGCGGGGCAACGTAAAGCTAAACCGGGATCCTGCGCCGATGCGGGACGTTACTGCGACCCGGCCGCCTTGCAACTCCACCAGCCGTTTCACGACAGAAAGGCCGAGTCCTGATCCGTGGTAAGGACTGTCCAGACTGTCGTCCACCCGGACATAGGGCTCGAAAATGCGCTGGTGATCATCGGCGGGAATCCCGATTCCCGTATCCTCCACCCATACCGTGACTTGTTCGCCGTCGGCGGCGCCGAGAGTCACCTCGCCGGAAGGAGTGTATTTCACCGCGTTTTCGGTCAGGTTCAGCAGGATTTGCTGCAATTTGCTCCGGTCGCACCAGACAAAGAGGTCCGGCGGCGCAACGCTAGTGATTGTCAGCGGTTTGTCGCCGACCAGCACCCGGCAGGTCGCGACTGTCAGTTCGATGACTTCGCGCAGGTTCACTGCTTCCGGATGGAGCGCGAGGTCCCGCTGCCGCAGCCGCAAAAAGTCCTGGATATCCGCCACCATCGTCGCCAGTCGTTGGTTGATGCCGATGACGGTGTCGAGAGTCCGGCTCTCGCGCGGGTTCAGCCGGACGGCGGCGCTGTCGCGGACCGACTCCAGCAGGCCGCGGATGCCGTGTACCGGGGTCAGCAGCTCATGCGACACTTCCGCCAGAAAGTCATCCTTGAACCGGTTCGTTTCGTCGAGTCGCCTGTTAAGCGCCTCCACCGCAACGAAGGCAGCCGTGAACCGGCGCAGCACCAGCGAAGCATGCGAGAACGCCGCCACCAGGAAGCCCCAGTAATAGTAGTTGCCTGTCTGGATCAGATCGGCGTAAAATAGCTGATCGTTGAGGATCGCTGCCAACAGCAGGAGGTGCCCGGCCAGCAGGATGCGGGGTTCGGTTCCCCCTTTCCACGCCGCCTGGATCAGGCGGATGAGGATGTACAGCAGCGCACCGGCAAAAAACAGGTTGACGATCCCCAAATGGCGGCTAAAGAACCAAACCGGCGCAAACAGGAACACCGCCGCAAACAGCAGCGAGGCAGCCGCGACGATCCGCTGAAAAAGGCGGGGCAAAAATTCCGGCAGCATCGCGCGAACGAAAAAAATGTAGAGCGTCAACGAAAATATCGACAGGTATTCCATCCGCAGCAGCAAATCCTGCGGCAGATCGGGCGCGAGCAGTAGCGCCATCAACGTGCCGGTCGTCTTTTCCACCGTAACGGTCCGCAGGGCAGTCAGGAACATAAACAGAGCGAAGAAGAGAGCCGCCCGCTCGCGCCGCCGGGTCAGAAAAAAAGCGAAATTGCTGATGCCCAGCGTCAAAAATACGCCAAACATCGCCAGGCTGGCGGAGTTGGACATGTCAAACTCCTGCCGCAGGCGGGCAGCGTCGCCCAGTTCGATGGAGCGCCGCAGACCACCCTTGCTGTGCAGATAGTTGGAGACTTGCAGCACGATCTCCAGTACGCCGGCCTCGTCCTTGACGGGAATGATCCGGTTGTAATAGCGAGCCTGCGCAGTTTCCGACCGGTCGGACACGGTCCCCGCCGCAGAAAGCAGGCGTCCGTTCACCCACAGACGATGGGCCGTACGGGGCGCGGCAAAGCGTAGCGCCAGCGATTCGTCCACTTTCGGCGCATACACCACCAGACGGTAGGTGCCATAACCGAATCCGGGCAAGGATTCACCCGACAAAACCGCGTCGTTCCAAGGGGCGGGCACGCGAACGGAAAGCGGTTGCTTTGGAGTTTCGCGATAAAAATCTTCGGGACCCAGCAACTGATGCCAGTAGAAATCCCAATCGCCGTCAAGGCGGATAGCGGCAGTATCGTCATCCAGCTTCACGTTGCGCAGATCGATCAGACCGTTGACGGCCCGGACCGGCCCCGCCAGCGCCGGCGCGGCAAATGCCGTCAGCAACAGCGTCAGCAGCGCGATGCGAGCCCATATGATGCACTGTTTGGAACCAGTCATATTCTTCGCCGTTGCCACCCCCTCCGTCGAAACAACTCAATGATTTACTATTTTACACTGTAAGACGGGGTTTGCGGAACCTGTTATTCACATTTGTTTGCCCCGACCGATGTCGTAAGTTGTGTGGTTACGGCAGGAAATAGCGATTCCGGCGAGAAAAATAGTTAAGATAACTTTTGCCACGGGAGGAAACAGATGAGCATCATGGACCAGTTTGCCAGCCAAACCGGATTTCCCAACCTGACCGATCTGGAAACGGCGCTGTTTGCTTGCACCGCCTGCTCGCTACGCGACAAGGCGATCGGGCCGACCTCCTACAACGGCAATCCTGCCAGCCCGTTGATGCTGGTCGGTGAAGGGCCGGGCGGGGTGGAAGATGAATACGGCGTGCCGCTGGTCGGTCCTTCCGGGCAGTTGCTGGACAAGGCGCTGGCCCGGGTCGGCATCAGTCGCGACCGCGTCTACACCAGCAATGTCGTTAAATGCCGGCCTGCCGGCAACCGCACGCCGACGGTCGAGGAAGGCGAGTTTTGCGCCGCCCGCTGGCTGGAAGCCGAAATCGCGCTGGTACAGCCGAAAATCATCATCGCACTCGGCAGCGTCGCCCTGAAATACTTGTATCATGCCAAGGCCCGCATCACCGCCGACCATGGCAAATGGTTCCGCACCCGCCACGACATCGCCGCCATCGCCACCTACCATCCGGCCTATCTGCTGCGGTTGACCGGCGAGCAGGAACGCAAGGCCAAATGGGAAGTCGTGCACGATTTTGAGGCCGCGATCAGCGAACTGAAAACGCAGGCCCCGGACTGGGAGCTAAAGAGCGATCCGCCACCCAATCTGCTGGCGCTGTACGCCGACCGGCGCGAAGCACGCAAGCAACAATAAAAATCCGGAGGCTAAAATTAATGAAACAAACAACGATGACCCGCCGCAGTTTCTGCAAATGCTCGGCGCTGGCCGCGCTCAGTCTGGGGCTTAACCCCTGGGGCAAACTGCTCTCATCCGGACAGGCTACCGCCGCCACCCCGCCAGCCAACTACTACCTGGCCCACAGCCGGGAGCTAATCGCCGCTTTCGCCGATAGCCTGGAAGGGGTCCATCAATTTCTGGCGCCGGAACTCGGGATTCTGCCCAGCCGGATGATTACGCAGCAGGCTCTGTCCAACTTCCAGACAATGTTGCCCAGCTTGCCCGATGTCGGCGGCGACCGCAACTGGGACACCGAGTTCATCCCGATTGCCGCCTGGTATGTCGCCTTGTACGAACCAATGCGCGCCCACGGCAAAACCGCTGAGGACCTCGGTCGGATCATTTATGACCTGAACAGCTATAGCCTGGCTGCAACGCCAAAACAACAGATTCTGGCCGAACACAATCGTTTATTCAGCCCAGAATATTTGCAGCAACAACGGCAATGGGCCGCCTGGACCCAGCGCCGCGAACTGCCCGGAAACTGGGTGGCAACGTTTATCGAAGCGCCGCCGGGCCCCCGCGACGCGGACAGCAGTTTTGACTACGGAATCGAATATTCTGAGTGCGGGCTGGTCAAGTTTTTCCACTCGCAGGGACGGCCTGAACTGGCCCCTTACGTCTGCCTGAACGACTTTGCCCG
>JBGSKE010000050.1:0-11499 GCA_041741355.1 Negativicutes bacterium
GCGGGCCCAGCAGCTCGCCGGGGAACACTTTCACGATATCCGCACCGGCCTCCATCGCTTCCACCACTTCCTTGACGCTCATCGCGCCAGGCATCGACGGCACCTGATAGCGGTTGCAGAGCTTGATGACATCCGGATTCAGGCAGGGCGTGACTACATATTCCGCTCCGGCCAAAATCGCCGCCCGGGCTGTTTCCGGGTCCAGCACCGATCCGACGCCGAGCGTGATCTGTTCTTTGGCGCACAGCACCGACAACTCCTTGATAACATCCAGCGCGTTCGGCACGGACATCGTGACTTCGATCACCTTGATGCCGCCTTCGTTGATCGCGGTCACCAGTTTTTTTGCCTTTTCCGCGTCATCGGTCCGCACGATCGCGACGATGCCGCTCTGCAAAACTTTTTGCAAAATCTCCAGTTTTCTCATCGGGTTCCCTCCTCGCATTTATTTCCCGGGAAATACTATTGTGAGCAGCGCCGGTTTACCATTCGGCAACCGTACCGTCCTTGTGCCGCCAGATTGGATTGTGCCAGTCATGACCGATCGCCGCCATTTTCTTCACATGCGCCTCGTCAATCTCGATTCCCAGCCCTGGTCCCTGCGGAATCTTCACCATGCCGTTTTCATAGGCGAACACGCTGCGGTCTTTCAGGTAATCGAGCAGGTCGGTGCCCTGGTTGTAATGGATGCCCAGGCTTTGTTCCTGAATGAACGCGTTGTAGGCCGTCGCATCGACCTGCAGGCAAGCCGCCAGCGCGATCGGGCCCAGCGGGCAATGCGGCGCCACCGCTACGTCGTACGCCTCGGCCATGGCAAAGATCTTCTTGCACTCTGTGATGCCGCCGGCGTGCGACAAGTCCGGCTGGATGATATCGACATAACCGTCCGCCAGCACTTGTTTGAAATCCCAGCGGGAGAACATCCGCTCGCCAACAGCAATCGGGATATGCGTGTGATTGGCGATTTCGCGCAACGCCTCGTTGTTTTCCGGCAATACCGGCTCTTCGATAAACATCGGTCGGTACGGCTCCAGCTCCTTGGCCAGCACTTTTGCCATAGGCTTGTGCACCCTGCCGTGGAAATCAATACCGATACCGATATCTGGTCCCACCGCGGCCCGCACTTCAGCGATCCGGGCCACTGCTGCATCGATCTCACGATACGAGTCGACGATCTGCAGTTCGTTGGTGCCGTTCATCTTGACCGCAGTGAAGCCCAGCGCCACGACATCCTTCGCCGCCTTGCCGACCTCGCTGGGATGGTCGCCGCCGATCCAGGAATAGACTCGGATCGAATCGCGGCAGGCGCCGCCCAGCAGTTGATATATCGGCGTATTCAACGCTTTTCCCTTGATATCCCACAGCGCCTGGTCGATTCCGGCAATAGCGCTCATCAAAATCGGCCCGCCGCGATAAAAGCCGCCCCGGTACATCATTTGCCAGTGATCTTCAATTCGCAGCGGGTCTTTGCCGATCAGCATCGCGCCGAGTTCTTCCACCGCCGCCTTGACGGTGGAGGCCCGGCCTTCGATCACCGGTTCGCCCCAGCCCTCGATTCCCTCATCGGTGGTAATTTTGAGAAACAGCCAGCGCGGCGGCACTTGGTAGCAGGTAAACGATACGATTTTCACAGCTTCACCTCATTCGTGCATTCAAAAACCTTCTTCAAAGATAATTCGCCATTTTCCTGCAAACGCCTTTTGCCAATTGATTGTTTTTGCCGTAGTGCTGAACTTTTTTCTGAATGTTGAAAGGGTTTTCGCATTTTCAAAGCGAAACTGATAAAGCGCAAGAAATATCACCACGGATACGGTAAGGAGGCACACGCCAAATGAACAAACAACAACTCAAAGACCTGGTTTGCCAGGCAATCGATGAACATGCCCAGCAAATCGTGCAGGTGGCGCAAGATATCGGCAAAACGCCGGAACTCGGCTTCAAAGAAGCGAAAACCGCCGCCGCCGTCAGCAAGTTCCTCGGCGAGCTGAACTACTCCTGCAAGGAAGGCCTGGCCCTGACCGGCGTCAAATCCCAGTTGAAACCAGGTGCTGCCGGTCCCAACATCGCCATCATCGGTGAGCTGGACGCCGTGATCTGCCCGGACAGCCCTGCGGCCAACCCCGAAACCGGCGCGGCTCACGCCTGCGGCCACAATCTGCAGCTCGGCGCGATGCTGGGCGCGGCGCTCGGATTGAAACTGGCCGGCATTGCCGATTCGCTGGCCGGCAACGTTACTTTTATGGCCGTGCCGGCGGAAGAATATGTGGAAATCGCGTTCCGCCAGCAGTTGCGCGAACAGGGGAAGATTCGCTATCTGGGCGGCAAACAGGAACTGGTCTACCGCGGCGAATTCGATGACATCGATATCGCGATGATGATTCATGCCGACAAAGACGCGCCTGCCGGTCGGGTCGGCCTATGCGAAACCTGCAATGGGTTCATCGGCATGACCGTCCAATATATCGGCAAAGAAGCCCACGCCGCTGGTGCTCCCCACGAAGGAATCAACGCACTGAGTGCGGCGATGATCGGCCTGATGGGCGTGCACGCACTGCGAGAAACCTTCCGCGATCAGGATATCGTCCGGGTGCATCCGATCATCACCAAAGGCGGCGACCTGGTCAACACCGTACCGGCTGATGTACGACTGGAGACGTATGTACGGGCCAGCACGATGAAAGCGATTGAAGGCACCTATGGCAAAGTCACCCGCGCGTTCAAGGCCGGCGGCGATTCGGTTGGCGCCGAGACCCATATCCATACGATTCCTGGCTACCTGCCGCTCAACTGCATGCCTGAGCTGAACGAAGTTTTCCGCGCCAATGCGCTGGCCATACTGCCTGCCGAATGCGTTGTCGACAGCGGACACTTCGGCGGTTCGACCGACATGGGTGATATTTCCCACCTGATTCCGTCAATCCACCCGTTTACGGGCGGCGTCTGCGGCGCGTTGCATACCAAGGAGTTCAACGCGGTCGATTATGCCTTTGCTTGTGTCCAACCTGCCAAATTGATGGCCATGACCGTCATCGACCTGCTAGCGGATGATGCGGCCAGCGCCAAACAGATCAAGCAGAATTTCCAACCAGTCTACACCAAAGCCGAATATCTGGCGCTACTTGACAAATATTTCAGCTAATCAAAGATTGATTGTGGTGCCAAAAGTCTCTTACAGAGATTTTCACCACAATTCGTATCGACTTGCGTCATTGATTTGGAGGTCGGCCTCAAACGCTTCTTCCGTCGCTGCGAGGCCTAAAACCGGCATCCTTGCCGATTTTACCGTCCAAATCCGTTCCGCTCGTCGACGAATTGTAAGCTGAAAATCAAATGTATTCGACTATTTTGGCAACCACAATCTCATGCAACGATGTTTTCAAAGATAAATGCAGCAATCGATCGAATTAGGGGCTGCTAGGGAAGCGCTGAATAATGAAAATTGCCTTGGATTGCGGCCGTAGTATTCGCCGATGAAGGGATGCAGTTTTGTCTGGGCAAATCAACACGGATGTTGATTTGAGGCCAGACGCGGCGGATAATACGAAACTTGCTGCCAAGGAGCTTCGCGACGCTGGAAGCATAGTTGAGTAATGTCGAGCTACAGCCTGGCAGAAGCAAAGTGACGCTACAGGCTGTGCGAAGACTGAAGCGTTTCTGGCCGACCAGCAAAACCAGTCACGAATCGATGCGAATCAAGGCTGCAATCTTTAGCAATCGGAATTATTCTGCGCTTCCCAATAAAACGCAAAAGGAAGATGCTGCGGGTCATCCCCGTTCATCTTCCTTTTTTATTGCATTTGCAACCAGCTTTCGGCCACTATTATTCCGGCCGGCCTCTGTGCTTGTCTTCTGTGCGCTTTTCGGCGCGGACCCTGGGCAGATTGATCCCGTAATACAGACTCAGTAGCCGGATCGCCACTGTAATCAGACAGGCCAGATACAGCGCCATATCGACCGGCAGCAGTTTTTGCAGGCCATAGAAGCACGCCGCGCCAACCGCGGCAGCCACCGCATAGATTTCCGTATGAAAAACCAACGGAATCTCGCGGACAAAAATATCCCTTAGCACGCCGCCGCCAGTCCCGGTAACGACTCCCACCGTGATCACCAGCAGCGCACTGTCATGCGACAAGGCCAGACTGGCGCCAGTCGCGGTAAAAGCGCCGAGGCCGAGTGCGTCGCAAAAATTGAGCAGCCGCTGTTGCCTGGCAACCTGCTTGACATAAATCGACACCAGCCCGGCGACCACCAGGCTGATAAAGATGAACATCGGGTTGCGAAACGCCAGCGGCGGAATATTGCCAATCAAGGTATCACGCATAATCCCGCCGCCAACCGCCGTCGTGACCGCCAGCATCGCCACGCCGAAGATATCCAATCGCTTTTTGACGCCGACCAAGGCCCCTGCGGCGGCAAAGGCAACCGTACCGATCACTTCAAGCCCGGTCCAGAGCACGACAGACCTCCGTCATTTCACGATCAGTTTTTCGCCACACAATAGCCCTCCTGCTGCAAAGCAGACAAAATTTCGGCCGTATGTTCTGCGTCGCGGGTTTCCAGACTCACCTGGACTTTAGCCTGACCCAGCGGCACGTCATGCTGGATGCGATCATGATGCACATACAATACGTTGCCCTTGCAGGCTGCAATACTTGCCAACAGCCGTTGCAACGCGCCCGGTCGGTCGACGACCGTCGTGGTAATGATGACCCGACGACCGGCCTTGACCAGACCGCGCTCGATAATCCGGGCGATAAAATTCACGTCGATATTGCCGCCGGATATCAGGCAGGTCACCGGCCCCCGCAGCGGGATTTTACCGTGCAGTAGCGCCGCCAGCCCGATTGCCCCGGCGCCTTCGACCATCAGCTTGGCCCGCTCCAGCAGCATCAATATCGCAGCGGCGATCGCTTCATCGTCAATCGTCACAATCTCGTCCACAACCTGCTGAATCACGGCAAACGTAGCATCGCCGGGCGACTTGACCGCGATTCCGTCAGCGATGGTCGAGGCGACTGCCGTCGATGTCAACACGCCGGCCTTTTTGGAACGGGCCATCGCATCGGCGCCTGACGCCTGGACGCCGACCACCCGCACCTGTGGCGCGAGCGCCTTGATTGCGGTCGCTACTCCGGCAATCAGGCCGCCGCCGCCGATCGGCACAACGACCGTCGCCAAATCCGGCAACTCGCGCAATATTTCCAGACCGATGGTTCCTTGGCCCGCCATGACCTGCGGATCATTGAAGGCATGGACAAAGGTCAGTCCCTGCTCCTGTTCCAGTTGTTGCGCCCTGGCAAACGCTTCATCATAGGAAGTGCCAGCCAGCACCACTTCCGCTCCATAACCCCGAGTCGCGCTCACTTTGGACAGCGGCGCCGTTTCCGGCATTACAATCACCGAGCGGATTCCGGCATGATTAGCCGCATAGGCCACCCCCTGCGCGTGATTGCCTGCCGAAGCGGCGATAACGCCGCATTTTTTCTCCGTCTCGCTCAGTAAATGAATCTTATTATATGCGCCGCGCAGTTTGAATGAACCGGTCTTCTGCAGATTCTCCAGCTTCAGATAGATCGGTGCGCCCACCATCTGGGAGAAAGTAGAACTGCGGTCGAGCGGCGTGGCATGGGCGACTCCCGCGAGAGCTGCCGCAGCCGCTTGGATCGTTTGAATCGACAGGCCGTTGTTCATATCGAAGACTCCTTCCGCTGCAAAAGATACAGACCGAGCAGGATTCCGCCGCCACCAAGCGCCTGGCCCCAGCTAAAACTTTCCGTCAGCAGCAGCACCGACAACACGACAGTCAGCACCGGTTCCAGGTTCATCACGATCGACGCGGTGGACGGACCGACTCGTTTCATGCCGGCAAAAAAACAGACAATGCCGATAAAGTTGGCGAAGAAGCCGGTACCCAGGATCGCTCCCCAGGCCAGCGGCGTCATGTTCCAGAGCAGACTTCCGTCCACAATGCCATACAGAAAGAACGCCGCCGAAGTCGCCAGTGCTGACCAGCCGACCGCAATCAGCGGCGACAGCTCAGCAACAATCGTGTGACTTAGCAGTACGTGACAAGCCTGCATAAACGCTGCAGCGACGCCAAACAACAATCCTGACAACGAAGCTGCGCCGAACGAAAAGCCCATGACTTGTAGCAGACCGGCAAAACATATGGCCAACGCCACCAGTTTAAACCGGTTCAGCGATTCCCTGCCGATCAGGACCGCCAAAACAGTGACCATCGCCGGATACAAGTAAAACACCAGTCCGGTGAGTGAGGCAGGCAGCCGATGTACCGAGATCGCATAAAAAATCGACACGGCGACATGCACCACCCCGCCGAGCAAAAAGACCGGCCAACGTTGCGCCCTGGGCAAGACCAGGCTTTTTTTCGTCAGCAGTAGCGCGGCAAAACAAAACAACGCCGAAAACAAGAAACGAAACGCCAGTAGCGTCGTCAAATTGACGCCGGCCCAAAAAGCGAATTTCATGAAGATGGCCAGCGTAGAAAACGCGGTTGCGGCGACAATCAATAGGGCCAGTCCGGTTCCTGTCAAAATATCAGACCCCTATTTCTTTAATGCCGCATCGATAGCCTCGATGAATTTTGCCGGCGGCTGCGCACCAACCAAAACCTTGCCATTGATGATAAACACCGGCACACCGTCGTATTTGGCCTGCTCGAACTCCTGTTTGTCAGCAGCGATTTTTTTATAAATTTCTGGGCTGCGGGCATCTTTTTCCAGGCGCGACATATCTGCGCCGACGCTTGCCGCCACGGCCTTCAAAAAGTCTTCCCCGTCAATCAACTGCCGAGCGTTGGCAAACACGGCGTCATAGAACTGCCAGGCCTTGTCCGGGCTTTGCAGGGCGATCGCCTCGAAATACAGTGCAGCCGGCAGGGCCGCCGGATGAAACGGTAGCGGATAATGCTTCACCACCAGCTTAACTTTTCCTTCGTATTTCGCCATCATCGCACTGACGGTACGTGCGCCGTTCGAACAATATGGGCACTGAAAATCGGTAAACTCCACGATCGTAAGCGGCGCGTCGGGATTTCCACGCACGATGCGCCCTTCCGGTTTCGCTGACGCACAGGCGGTAGTCGCCATCGCTAGCAGTATCAGCAGCATTAGGCAAATTATTTTGCTGAATTTCATTAACAGGTACCTCCCCAATCCAGGCGATTATTTCGCGACTTCCGACTCATCCACGGCAAAAAAGACTTCGCCCGGCTTCATCCGCTCAATCGCTGCCAGCGCTTCTACTCGTACACCGCGCTTGCGAATCTGATCGCCGCCATGCTGGAACCTCTTCTCAATCACGATTCCGGCGCCGGCCAGCTTGGCCCCGGCCTGTTCCACCAGCGAAATCAGCCCGTTCAGCGCCTCGCCGTGAGCGAGAAAATCATCAATAATCAGGACCACATCGTCGGCGGCAAGAAAACAACGCGCCACCGTAATCTCCAAATGTTCTTTGCGAGTAAAGGAAAATACCGGCGCAGCGTATACGTCGCCTTCCTGGGTCAAAGCCTGCTTCTTCTTGGCAAACACCACCGGCGCCTTCAAGGCCAGTGCCGCCGCCATCGCGACCGCAATCCCCGAAGCCTCAACAGTCAACACCTTGGTAACCCCCTCGTCCTGGAAGCGGCGAGCCAACTCGGCGCCGATACGCAGGATGAATTCGGGATCAATCTGATGGTTGAGGAACGCATCCACTTTTAAAATATTGTTGCCGATCACTTGTCCATCAGCTAAAATTCTATCCTCTAACTCTTTCACCTGGTTCTCCTTATCTATTTGTTATCGTTGTTCCCGATCATACGGGATGCCTAGTGAACCGGGCGCCGCCAATCGTCCGCCACGCCGCGCCATAACCGCCGTCAATACCGCAATCGTGAACAGATAGGGCAGCATCTGCAAAAAGAAATGGGAAACATGCACGCCGGCGGCTTGCAAATGAAAGCCCAGTGCATCGATGCCGCCGAACAGGTACGAGCCAACCAGCGCGCGACCGGGTTTCCAGAGGGCAAAAATTACTAGCGCCACGGCAATCCAGCCCCGGCCCGCCGTCATGTTCTCCAGCCAGCTGGGCGCGGACGCCAGTGACAAGTACGCTCCGCCGGCGCCGCACAGCATGCCGCCGACAATCACGTAAAAATAACGCAACGAAAACACGGAAATCCCCAACGAGTCAGCGGCGCCGGGGTTTTCGCCGATTGCCTGCAAATAAAGGCCGGCACGGGTCCGGGTCAAAAAGAACCATAACGCCAACACAATCAACCAACTGAGATAAATCAACACATCATGCCGAAACAGAATCGGGCCGATAAAGGGAATATCGCCAAGCAGCGGCAACGAAACACCGCGGAACGGTTCTGCCACCGGAATGCCGATATAGCTTTTACCCAAATAGCCGCTCAGGCCGGTGCCGAAAAGCGTCAACGCCAGCCCGCTGACCACCTGATTGGCGCGCAGCGAAACCGTCAACACGGCATGAATCAGACCCATCACGCCGCCGGCCAACATCGCCGCCACAAAACCGATCCAGCTGTTGCCAGTCACAATCGCCGCCATAAAGCCGGATACCGCGCCGATCAACATCATGCCTTCCACCCCAAGGTTGGTTACCCCAGCCCGTTCGGTGACCAACTCGCCCAGTGCAGCGTATAAAATCGGCGTGCCAGCGACTACCGCCGAAGAGAATATCGCGATGAAAAATGCCTGCTCACCCATCACGCCACCTCTTTCCGGCTAATAACGACCCTGTACTGGGTCAAAAATTCGCCGCCTACCACGAAAAACAGTACCGCGCCCTGCAACATTGATGCCACCGAAGCAGGCACCCCCATCGTCTGGACAAAGAATCCGCCGACCTGCAAGGCGCCGAATAAAATCGAAACCACTAAGATCGCCGCCGGATTCAACTTGCTGAGCCAGGCAACGATAATCGCCGTATAGCCATAACCGGGACTCAAGTTCGGTTGCAACCGGCCGACAATGCCGCTGACTTCGGCCATGCCGGCCAATCCGCAGACAGCGCCGGACAACAGCATCACCCAATAGATATTGCGGCGGATATTCATCCCGGCATAGCGAGCAGCCTGTTCACTCGCGCCAATCACTTTGATTTCAAATCCCCAACGCGACTTTTCAAAGATCAGCCAGAACGCCGCCGCCAGAACAACCGCGATAATCAAGCCGACATGAATCCTTGAGTCGCCGAAATTCGGCAAGGCTGCTGCCGCAGGGAACTTCGCCGTCAGCGGGAAATTAAACCCTTTCGGGTCCTTCCACGGACCGTAAACCAGAAAATCGACCCACAAAATCGCCACATAGTTAAGCATCAATGTCGTGATGATTTCATTTACTTTCCATCGCGCCCTTAGCACCGCCGGCACAAGACCCCAGAGCCCGCCACCGATACAACCGAGCAGGGCCATTCCCGGCAACATCAGCATCATCGGCGCTTGCGGATAGGTTAGCGGCAACCAGCTGGCAGCGAACGCTCCCATATAAAACTGCCCTTCGGCGCCGATATTCCACAGCTGCATCCGAAACGCCGCCGAGATTCCCAGTGCGCAAAGCATCAGCGGGATCGCTTTCACGACCGTTTCCGCCAAGCCGTATCGCGATCCCAGCGCCCCCTTGAACATAGCGGTATAGACTTCCAGCGGGTCGCGATCTGTCAGGGTCAGAAACACCGCGCCGACCAAAAAAGCCGCAATGATTGAAAGTACCGGCACGATGACATTCATCGCGGCGGAGGGATTTAACCGCTTTTCCAGCTTAATGGCCATCGCCATGAATCCGTTCCTCCTTTGACCTGAACAGCCCCATCATCAATAAGCCGACTTCTTCCAGATCAACTTCTTCAATCGGGAAATTACCGACGATTTGGCCGCCAAACATGACGCCAACCCGATCAGACAACTTCATTAATTCATCCAGGTCTTCCGAGATCAATAGAATCGCTGTCCCCTGGTCCCGCAATTCCATCAGCAACTTGTGAATGGATTCGGTCGCGCCGACATCCAGACCGCGCGCCGGATAAACGACGATAATCAGTTTCGGATGTTCGGAAATCTCCCGGGCCAGCAGCAATTTTTGCAAGTTGCCGCCGGACATGGAGCGAACCGGTTGTGATAGACCCGCCAGTTTCACGTTATACTGCTGAACGATCGCCGCTGTTTTCGCTTCCGCCGCCTTGCGGTTTATCAGCCAGCCGTGTGAAAATTCAGGCTGCGTATAACTTTTCAACAGCATATTTTCGACTGCGTCAAGACTCGGCACCAAGCCCATGCCCAGGCGGTCTTCCGGCACATAACTGATGCCGCGCCCAATCAGTTCCGACGGCGACCTTCCCGTGACGTCTTCGCCAAGAAACTGGATCGAACCCTTGGTAACGGCGCGCAGCCCGGTCAGAACTTCCGCCAGCTCTTTCTGTCCATTACCGGCCACGCCGGCTACCCCGAATATTTGACCAGCGCGTAGCGACAACACGACTTCGGACAAGCCCGGCCGCCCGGAATCATTTTGCGCATGAACATCGTGCATGGCAAGAATTTCGCCGCCGCATTGACCATTGGCGCAACGCTCCGCGTTCAACACAATCTCACGGCCGACCATCAGCCAGACGAGTTCCTGGGCGTGCACCTCACGGCACAACATCGAGCCGCTGACCTTGCCGCTTCGCAGCACGGTAACCCGGTCGGCAACTTCCTGGACCTCATTCATTTTATGCGTAATAAAGACGACCGCACAGCCGGCGGCCGCCATCTTCCTCATGTTCACAAACAATTCCGCGGTTTCCTGCGGCGTCAACACTGCAGTCGGCTCGTCCAGAATCAGCACCCGGGATCCCCGGTACAGCATCCGGACAATCTCCACCCGTTGCTTTTCGCCGACCGACAGCTGCCAGACCGGCGAATCCGGGTTTATCGCCAAGCCAAAGCGATTCGCAAATTCTTTAATTTCCTGACGAATACCTGTATCGGACAACAAAAAAGAGCCCTTGCGCTCGCCCAACTGAATATTCTGCGCCACCGTAAACGGCTCCACCAGTTTAAAATGCTGATGGACCATGCCAATCCCGGCAGCAATCGCATCCCGCGGCGAACCAAAAGAAACCGGCGCGCCATCAACTAATATCTCTCCAGCATCCGGTTTATATAGTCCGGCCAAAACAGACATGATCGTGCTCTTGCCGGAGCCATTTTCTCCAAGCAGCGCATGAATCTCCCCGGCAAACAAATCAAGGTCTACCTGATCGTTTGCCACCACTCCGGGGAACTTTTTAACTATGCCCCGCATCTGCACCAGCGGTTGTTTCATCTTTCAGCTCGCTCCAGAAAGGCGAAGCGCCGGAAGTGTTCCTTCCGGCTCTTGCCATTAATTTTTTCTATTATATCACAAAGATTCAAGCCAGAGTTTATTTGGGAATGGTTCCGTCAACACCTTCGACAAACCAGTTGAAACCGAGCATATCTGCGTCGGACATTTT
>JBGSKE010000051.1:0-2124 GCA_041741355.1 Negativicutes bacterium
GCAACAACACTTTTTTGTTCGTAGCCAATCCCCGTTAAAAAACCGAAAGCGCAACTCCCCGTTTCAGCATTAGGGAGTTGCGCAGTATCACGCCTCATAATTCATTATAAAATCACAAATTTACTGCAGGAAATGATTAAAAATCAGTCGGAAAAATTCGCTGCACGCTTTTTTGCATCTCATACAATTTCAATGCAATGGCTGTATTTACAGCATTTTCTCCCTTAATCCCATCCGCTCCCAACAGTTTTTCAATCACACTCAGTCGATAGCGAATGGTTTGCTTATGGATACACATCTGTGCAGCAATATCATCCACCGGCGTTCCGCTTAGCACTTTTTTCATCGTAGCCAATAACACATCACGCCGCTCTGCGTCCGGCAAGTTGATCAACTTGCCCAAATGCTCCTGAACATATCGTTTGGCTTCCTGCGTATGAACGTTTTGGATCAGCAAACGAATCCAGCCAAGTTCGTGCCAAAAATGAACTGTTTTCTCCGGATTAAGACACTGGCCAAATTCAAGAGCGCTATATGCCTGATAATACAACTGACGAATACTGATATCGGGATACAGTTTGAAGGCTACGCCGACGCAACCCAGGTTCTTGTCCCCGCCTGCTTGCTTGGCCTTTTGCCACAGTGTTGTCGCAGAATCCATCAATTCACTTAGCCGGGTTTCGTCATCCGATTCGCGACACTGCATCAATATTCCAACACAGCCCATGCTTTCCCACACAATTGCGTTGGTAAGCATTCGCCACTGTTCCGCAACTTGTTCTTGCTCCTGGCGGATCTGGTCTTGTTTATCCATTGCCGTTTCGTCATACGATAAGGCAATGACAAAGCACTGGATATTTTTGTGCAAATCCAGCCCCATGGCCTGAAAGAAATCTATTGCTTTTTCTTCTGCTATTCTGCCGGCAATGATGTCATTCATTATTTCGTTTTGACGCCGGTTCTTCATTACTCGCTCCATCGCCCGGTGTTTCGCCGTCACGTCCACTCCCATGCACAACCACCCCTGGTTCCCGGTCAGCGGGGAGCAGCCCTCGCGAATCGACCAGTCCAGCCACAACCGTCTGCCGCGCCGCGTGATGTTTTCAGTGGTAATATTGATTTCTCGCGCAGGCCCGCTCCACACCCCGCGCAGGAAAGCCCACAGGTTGCGCCCTGTCGACTCGATTTCCGGCGCAATGGTCCCTTCCACAGATTTGCCAACCAGATCGTCGGGTTCAAAACCAAAGACTTTCGCGCCAAAAGGATTGATATATTTTATGTCGCCATAATTGCTAACCACCAGAATAATCGCCGGCGCATTTTCGACCAGATGCCGGTATCGCTGGTTCGATGCCTGCAGCTCCGCTTCGGCGCTGCGCAGCGTTCCGATTTCATGGGTAACAACGGCTACCCCAATGACATCGCCGCGCAAATCCCTGACCGGACTGTGTTCAACCAAGACGTGACTCAGCATTTTTTCGCCAACGATTGCTTCCACTACGCAAGAATTTCCAGCCAGTGCATTATCCATATTATGGCGCATGCGTTCTCTTATTACAGGGTCATTGTGGTATGAAAGCAAACTTTCGCCAATAGCGATATCCGCTCCCACCAACGCTTGCATTCGCTGTTTATGGGCTGCATTGAACGTCAAATAGCAACAATTGCGATCTAGGACAAAAAACGGGAACATCAGCCCTTCGACAACTTCGCGGACGAAGTTCTCTTGCCGCCGCAAATTCGCCTGCGTCTCCAGGCAATCGGTAATATCGAGGCCAAAACTGAGCATGTTGCAAAAGCCTGGCTGTTCACCGATCGTACAATTTTGCCATGAGATGACGCGGCGCTCACCAGACTTGGTAATGATCGGATTGCCATGCGCGCCAATATGCCCCGGCTTTAGCGATGCCAAAAACAGCTCGCGCAACTCCTGCCTAAGTTCCGACTCAATCAGAAATTTAAAAACATCCTGCCCAATCGCTTCCTCAGCAGAATAACCGGTAACGCTTTGCGCCGTATCATTAAAGAGCAGAATGCCGCCCTGATGATCGATCATCATAATAATGACGTTGGCCGCTTGAATCAAGGTGTCGGCAAAAGCTTTTGTCACTCGCGCTTCTTCCG
>JBGSKE010000052.1:0-2861 GCA_041741355.1 Negativicutes bacterium
GAATCACCAAGGCATCGCTGGCCACGGATTCATTCCTGTCAGCCGCATCCTTCCAAGAAACAACACGGGTGCTGACCGATGCCGCAATCAAAGGCAAGATCGATCCACTGCTTGGTCTCAAAGAGAATGTCATTATTGGCAAACTGATTCCCGCTGGGACCGGCATGAATCGTTACCGGAGCATATTGCTCAAAAAAGCGAACACGTTGCAACCTGAAGCGTTGTAATTGTCTGAAGGGAAACCGTCAACTGGCGGTTTCCCTTCAGAAACTAAGGATGATACTCGTGGCGCCGTGGACAATAAAAATTCAATAAAATAATCCGTTGACATGCATATAGCTGAGTGATAAAATATAAAAGCGCCTGTGGAGGAGTGTGGCTAATGGCCGCTGAAGCTCTAAATTTCAAGAAAGTACCCAAAGTAATCGGAATCAAACAAAGCGTGAAAGCCGTCGAAAAAGCCCTGGCTGTTTCGGTTTACATTGCAGAAGATGCCGATTCCCGAATGATTCTTCCGTTGCAGCAGATTTGTTTGGCGCAAAAAGTACCTGTTGTTGGTGGAAACACGATGGAAGAACTGGGAGTTGCCTGCGGAATTGATGTGGGCGCTGCTGCAATTGCGATCTTGAAATAAACTATAGTCTGCAGTGATGCATGCTGGGGAAATAATCATAAGGAGGTGTGGAAATGCCGACAATTAACCAATTAGTACGACAAGGCAGAGAAGAGTTGGAGAAAAAATCCACTGCGCCGGCATTAAAAGAGTGCCCGCAAAAGCGTGGTGTTTGTACGAGAGTGTACACGACGACTCCCAAGAAACCGAACTCAGCATTGCGTAAAGTGGCACGTGTCCGCTTGACCAATGGTATTGAAGTGACTTCGTACATTCCAGGCATTGGGCACAATTTACAGGAGCACTCTGTCGTCTTGATCAGAGGCGGACGTGTAAAAGACTTGCCTGGTGTTCGCTATCATATTATCCGTGGCGCTCTCGATACAGCCGGCGTTGCGAAACGCAATCAATCGCGTTCCAAATATGGCGCGAAGCGTGGCAAAGCTGCTGCAAAGAAATAAGGAGGGTTTTTCATGCCTAGAAAAGGTGCGGTACCGAAGCGTGACGTTTTACCGGATCCTGTTTACAATTCAAAAACAGTCACTCGCTTCATTAATAAGATTATGCTGAGCGGCAAAAAAAGTGTTGCACAGGGCATTGTTTATGCTGCTTTTGAGACAATGGGAACCAAAACGGGCAAAGATCCGCTGGAGCTGTTTGAAACGGCCCTGAAAAACGTCATGCCGGTCCTGGAAGTTCGGGCTCGCCGGGTTGGTGGCGCGAATTATCAGGTTCCCGTCGAAGTGCGCCCTGACCGTCGATTTTCCTTGGGGGTTCGCTGGTTGGTCAACCAGGCGCGGGCTCGCAATGAAAAAACGATGCATGAACGTTTGGCTGCCGAATTGCTGGATGCTTCGAACAACACTGGCGGTGCTGTGAAAAAGCGTGATGACACTCACAAAATGGCGGAAGCCAACAAGGCATTCGCGCATTATCGGTGGTAAAATTTTAAGAATACGTACGCGTAGGAGTGATGATGGTGGCCAGAAAATTCCCGCTTGACAAGACCCGGAATATCGGAATTATGGCCCACATTGACGCCGGCAAAACTACGACGACTGAACGGATCCTCTTTTACACGGGCCGCGTGCATAAGATGGGTGAAGTGCATGACGGCGCGGCGACGATGGATTGGATGGTACAGGAGCAAGAACGAGGTATTACAATTACTTCGGCTGCAACGACCTGCCAATGGAATGGGCATCGCATAAACATTATTGACACACCAGGACACGTGGACTTTACGGTTGAAGTGGAACGCTCACTGCGCGTTCTCGACGGAGCTGTGGCTGTGTTTTGCGCTAAGGGTGGCGTTGAGCCCCAATCGGAGACTGTATGGCGACAAGCCGATAAGTACGGCGTTCCGCGAATCGCTTACGTCAACAAGATGGACATCATGGGCGCTGACTTTTATCGGGTTGTCGATATGATGAAAGATCGCTTGGGCGCAAATGCGGTTCCGGTGCAGATTCCGATTGGCGCTGAAGATGTCTTCAAAGGCATGATCGATCTGATTGAGATGCAAGCAATTGTTTACGAAGACGACTTGGGGAAGAAGAGCGAGAAGACGGAAATCCCTGAAGAGTTGAAGGAACAGGCTGAAATGTACCGGCAAAACTTACTTGATGCTGTGGCAGAGAGTGACGACGAGCTGATGATGAAATATCTCGAAGGCGAAGAACTGAGCAAAGAAGAGATCATGAAAGGCATTCGTCTTTCAACGATCGATTGCAAAATGACGCCGGTATTCTGTGGATCTTCGTACCGCAATAAAGGCGTACAAACTCTACTTGACGCTGTTGTAAACTATTTGCCGGCACCGACGGATATTCCGCCAATCAAAGGAATCAATCCTGATACGCAGGTTGAAGAATATCGCAATGCTGACGATTCTGCGCCGTTTTCGGCATTGGCCTTTAAAATCATGGCCGACCCTTACGTCGGGAAATTGACGTTCTTCCGGGTATATTCCGGGCAGATGACCAGCGGGTCATACGTTTACAACTCGACCAAAGGGAAGAAAGAACGTATTGGCCGTATCCTGCAGATGCATGCAAACCATCGTGAAGATATTGACATCGTTTACACTGGTGATATTGCGGCCGCTGTCGGATTCAAGGATACGATAACCGGCGACACCCTGTGTACCGAAAAAGATCCGGTTATTCTCGAATCGATGGTATTTCCGGAGCCGGTCATTTCGATCGCGATTGAGCCCAAAACCAAGGCTGACCAAGAAAAAATGGGC
>JBGSKE010000053.1:0-9412 GCA_041741355.1 Negativicutes bacterium
GCGGATATAGCCCATATCCATGTTGATATCGCCGAGCTTCAGTGAAACCAGTTCAGAAACACGCACGCCTGTGGCATACAACAATTCCAGCATCGCTTTATCCCGCAGTTTTGCCGGTGTGGTAGCGCCCGGCTGTTCCAACAGGCGGCCGATTTCCTTTTCACTCAAAACCTTGGGCAGGCGTTGCGGCGTCTTGAGTGAATCGATCGTCACCGAGGGATCGACTTTCAGATGCCGTTCGCGCAACATATACTGAAAAAAACTGCGAATCGCCGCCAGTTTACGTGTAACAGAAGAAGGTTGCAGGTTTTCCTGCTGCAACTTGCGCAGATACGCAACTAAAGTTTGCGAATGAATCTCCGCCAGACTGTCATACCCAGTTAGCGTCAAAAACGCGGCGAACTGGCGTAAGTCGCGGGCGTAGGCTTCGATCGTATTGCGGGACAGTCCGCGTTCGACCGTGATGTAGTTCAGAAACTCCTGAATCAGTTCATTCATGGGTCCTCCGTTCACGGCAAACCGACTTTACCATAAGTTCCGCCACCGCCGCTCTGAACAGTCGCAGTCCCCGTCCGAACAGCAGCAATCGCCAAAGCTGCCCGGCGACCGCCGACGCGCTCGATTTCCGCCAGCGAAACCGCATGAATCAGTTCCATTTCCGTTCCCAGTTCATTGACCAATTTCTCTAATGTTTTGCTGCCCAAACCCGGCAACATATGCAGCGGCGCCTGATAGCGGTAAGTCGGCCGTGTCGGCGGATGAAGATCTATGGCCGCATCGGCGATCTCCTCAATGCGGTCCGCTACCCCTTTAACCAGCTTTTTGCCGCCGCAATTCGGGCACAACGGTGCATTCAACGCTGCGGCAAAAATCGTATCGCACTGCTGGCAGCAACTGTGGTGATATTTGCCCAACCGTGGGTCCAGGCCGAAATTTTCCAGCACACGCCGACCATTCAGTCTTTTGAAGGCCAACGCGCACTCGGCAAAACTTGGCGCCGCCAGTTCCAACAAATTGTACTCGCGGCCGATTTTTTCCGGTGAATGGGCATCAGAGTTGGTCAAAAATTCAAAGCCCCACAATTCACGGATTCGATCCGCCATCGCCGTATCAGCGGATAGTCCCAACTCAATCGCTGAAATTCCGGCAATATCGGTTTCCGATAGCACGGCGGCCATTTGGCCGGCACACGCGCCATACAGGCTTTTATGCGGTGTAAAGGCATGCGCCGGTACAAACAGCGCTTCATGCGAACGCGCAATTCTGGCTAGTTGCCGCAATGGCATGTGCGCATTTTGCGAACTGAGTCCAATGTTGCGGATGTGCTGTGACATTTCTCGCGACAACGCTTGTATTGCAGGCAAGTCCGGCAAATACAGCAATGAATGGCACATGCCGCCAACTGTCTCGCAGGTTTCAATCTCAGCGCCAAGCAACAAAGTTACGCCATTATGGTAGAGATAACCGCCAGCCGGTTGCAAGGTCAGGCTGCCTTCATCGACCAAACGTTGGATATCCTGTTGGACATAGGGCGACATGGCATCGACAATCGCTACAATCTGCAGACCCTTGCGCTGCAAGGCGGTATCCAGAATTGTCCGCACCGTCAGGTTGCGGGAAGTGGGAATCTTCACCCATTGGCCGGCTTCACTGATGCCGACATGAATGTGAAAATCGGCAAAATAACGGTTCATTTTGTTTCCTGCAGTAGATAAAACCCGGCGATAGTCTTGGCGTCACAAATGACTCCCAACTGGATCATTTGTTGGATTTCTTGCCGCTCATAGGCGATGATGTCGAGAAATTCGTCTTCATCAGGATTCACCGCTGTTTTTCGCAAATCACCGGCAAGATAAATATGGATGACTTCATCAGTAAACCCAGGCGCCGTAAAAATTGACGCTTTGCGCTCGAGTTTCCCGGCAAGATAACCGGTTTCCTCCTCCAGTTCACGTAGGGCGCATTCGTCGGGATCTTCACCGGGCGCCAATTTTCCAGCCGGAATTTCCAGCAGCACTTGCCCGACCGGGTGGCGGAACTGCCTGACCAGCACGATCCTGCCATCAGGCAGTACCGGTACTACTGCGATCGCGCCCGGATGTTCGACGATTTCCCGCGATGCTTCCCTGCCGTTGGGCAAGAGCACCATATCGCGGCGTAGACTGATCATCTTGCCCTCATACAGTCGCTCACTGGAAACAAAAGTCTCCTTCAGATTCTCATCCATTCAACTCTTCCCTTCATCAGCAAGAATTTTCATTAGCGCTCATAAATTTAGATCGTTCGATTATAAAATTTGCATTCGCCAATATTTCCGGCCATATAGCCACAATTTGGTACACTCGATATTTATTGGCTTGGGGCAAGGCATTCCAATTAACCAGAGCCGGGTCAGTTTTAGTCAGCCTGTCCTTAACAGCTGCTTTTTTCCAACCCGCTTTTTTTTGATAACTATACCAATTGCTATGTTCATAGGCAGCCAGTCTATGCAATTCGGTTTCCGTAAAGGCTGCAAAAGTCGGCTTCTCTTTAACGGAAACGACTTCGTAGTTAACGGTAAGCAAGGCATCAGGAATGCGTCTTGCTTGGGCACGAACGGATTCTTTTAAATCTTCAGTAAGGTCTTCCCATTTTTTTAGAAATTCCGGATCCACATTGAGGTCATGCTGGTTCATTTCTCTGTCTCTTTCATGAATTGCGATTGCCAGGCTTTCCACTTTTTCACTAAAGAAAGTATCGTGCATTAAGTGACGCAAAAAAGCTTCCTCGTCCACATGCAATTTTAGCTGTTCCGTTGAAGGCAGATAAGACTGTTCCCATTTTTTTGCATTCGTCAGCAAACTCATCTCTACTATGGCTTCCATCGATCTTGACTCATGTTTGTACCGCGGAACTTTAAGCAAAGCCCTTAATACTCCGCTATCGATTTGAGCCTCGCCTTTATCGCTGATCAGATGGAATGCCTTTTTCTCCAATAGCGCCCGCAGGAGAATGGCCCGGCGAATAATGAATAATTGGTCACTGTGTTTATTGGTTTGATTTGGACCCAAAATATCTACATAGCCTCGTAACCGACTTGAAAAATCTGGACCTTTTGCACTTTTAAAGTCCAATAAAAACCGTCGATATTCTTCTGCATCTTCCAGGTTTTCACCACAAAATTCTTTCATGGTGCTGCTGGTACCGCCGGCAAAGACAAAAATAGCTTTGCCAATTGAATGCAGGGAATCCCCTTCCCTAAATACGCCATCCTGCATTGGCGCTAAAAAGTATTTTAACCAGCCCAATCTTCCTTCAAAACAAGAATCAAATTCATCAAAAAATACGAGAGGAATTTTCCCTTCCAGGCAAATATCTCGCACCTTATGAAAGACCGCAATTAATTCTGCGGTCGTGCTTAGTTGAGATAAATCAAAGGTCAACTTCTGGATCAGCATCGGTGCGATGCTGGCAGCTACTTCCGTGATACCAAAGGATTTTCCTGAACCAGGAGTTCCAAAGACTGCAATACAAAGAGGACGGGTAGTATTAGTCGCGGCAATAAACTCACCCATTAGTTTTTTTAGGCTTCTATAGCTTTCAATTTCAGCTCTGTCAACGGTTTTTAGATTACCAAACTGTGCGATGGGTATAAATTTCAACGCGCGTTGTACGCCATTTTTAACTATGTTATACGCAATATCAGCTAAATTATTCGAGCTTTTATCCTTTAGTATGTACCAATAAGCGTTGGATCCAGGGTCATCGCAACGCGGTATGGCGACATCCTGTACATACTCTTTATAAATAAAATCATTTTCATTTTCTAAAAATATTCCCGAATTCGGAAAAGAGTCTACGCCGATATTTTTGCCAAACCCTTCAATGAAGTATCTTTGGATTGCGACAATTCCCTCTCGTATCCCTTCACCAATGGAATTGGCAATTTCTTCATTGTTATCTTTGCCCCGAACAATACTGCGAGCAACTCCAGCCGCAAAGCAGGACGTAATTCCGGCCATTTTCCCCTGGCCGTCTGCAACAAAGCCGCCTTCAAACTCGTAAGGCAAAAAGTATAACCGTGATTCGAGAACATCCTCATTCTTGTAGTAAATTGCCCCTTCCATCCCAAAAAGAACGATCAGATGGTGACATTGCGAAAGAAAAGAAAGATTGGGGTTATTGGTGATCTGCCACTCAAAATCTTGGGCTGTTCTCTCCCAGGAAAGGCTTTTACTGATATTGGCGCCTTTAGAACGCAGATCGTCACTGTTTATGACGATGATCGTTCTATCGAGATGGCAGTCGGTTAGTCTTCGCCAAAGACTATTCGCTTTATCAGGGTTGCTCATTTTATATAAAATGAGGGGCCTTTTCCCCGGTGTTTTCAACGCCAGAGGCCAAAAGCCCTCGTTAGAATGATAGCCATTATTTTCATCATCGATGACCACCATATCAGCATTCGCGTCATCATTAGCAATGGGCAACAACTTGTGGTCGCCGGAGGAGGGTCCCGAAAAGCCCAAAAAGTTTTTTACTCTAAATACTTTGTCAGAAGTTTTTCCATCGCCGAATAGGGGAAAACTCTCTACTTCCGCAGTTGCCGTAAGGAAATCATTAGTTTTAACTGACGCAATATCTTGTATATGCGGGGATACAATGCCGGTTCCTATCGCCAAAGTCAAAAATTTTGCTAATAGCAATGCTTCCCCCGGTAACGTGACACTATGCATGTTCATGCTGTTTTGCCAATTTAGACCCGTCTTGGTTTGTGGCTCTGTTATCCAATAGAGAGAATTTATACAGATATCTCCAGACACTACGATTTTATAATCATTACCCGGCATGGTATTCACTTCCTTTTTTACTGGGGGATAGACGAATCCACCAACTGTCCTGTCCGCAAACAGGCGGAGATAATGACTATGTCAGGGTCGCGTCAGCTCAGTCCGCTATGTCGTCCCATGGGTACTGCGTCATAGGTTGCAGCGGCAATACCGGCTCAGCGACAGACAATTTGCCGAATAACCAGGCAGGCGCCACCAACCAGCGTATCGGCAGCCCTTTGACAGCCGAGACCTGCCGTGTCATCTGCAATCCGTCCATCACCTGCTCTACAGTCGTCTCCGCACCGAGATTGGTATTACTGACCAAACCCGTCACCGCCAAGCCTGATGCCGCTTCAATATTGGCGATCGCCGCGACAATATCCGCCACCGTCGCCGAAAATGGTCGACAAATATTCACTACCATCAAGATTTCCGCACCGTTCTGTCGAATGCGATCACGCATCTGTCCGAGCACAATCGCCGACTTGGCGCCGCCGACATCCATAACCACCCGATACTCGGGGCTCAGCAGCACACGGGTCAGATCCGGCGGCATGATCGGCAGGTCGGCGTGCGCCAATTTCACTGGCGGCGCTACTACGGTGACGCCCTGCGCTTCCAATCGCGCCTTGTGTTCGCGGGTGCGAAAATAGGGCTTGACCAAGTCCATATCAACGACAGCGGCAGCCATACCTGACTGTTGCATATAGGAAGCTAAAGTCACCGCCAGCTCTGTCTTGCCGCTGCCAAACTCGCCCACCAGCACTTTGATTCGCGGTTTTGTCTCTTCAATCGCCCGAAAGTCCTGCAGATCAAAATTCACAACGCACTCCCCTATTCGTATACCATGGCCGCTTCTTCTTTATGCAGCACGCGCAACGCGCCTTCCGACAAGGCCAG
Organism: Negativicutes bacterium; assembly: GCA_041741355.1. Classification (GTDB taxonomy): domain Bacteria; phylum Bacillota; class Negativicutes; order UBA1444; family UBA1444; genus UBA1444. Next base: position 5,709 of record JBGSKE010000053.1, read on the forward strand.
CAGTTCATCCTCGCCTGGATAGACGAGAACTTTCCCCATGAACTTGACCCTGTCATTGACCCAACCGACCAACCGGCGCGAATAAGCCAGTCCGCCTGTCAGCACAATCGCATCAAACTCGCCGTTGACCACCGTTGCCATGGCGGCGATTTCTTTGGCAATCTGGTAGGCCATCGCTTTATACACCAACTCGGCCTGTTCATCGCCTTCATCGATCCGCCGTTCCACTTCCCGGGCATCATCAGTACCCAGATGAGCAATCAAACCGCCTTTGCCAATCATTTTGCGAATCATTTCCTGCATTGTGTATTGACCGGAGTAACAAAGCTCGATCAGCGGGCTCAGCGGCAGGTACCCCGTCCGTTCCGGTGAAAAAGCGCCGCCATCCATCGGATTGGTAATATCGATCATCCGTCCGTTTTGTTGCACGGCAAACGAGATTCCACCACCCAGATGCCCCATAACCAGCGTCACATCGACGAACTCCTTGCCCAATTCTTTCGCTGCCTTACGCGCGGTTGCCTTTAAGTTCAAGGCATGAAACAAGCTGCGGCGGGGCATCTCCGGCCAGCCGCTCAAGCGGGCGATCGGCGCCAACTCATCGACGCAGACCGGGTCCACGATGAAAGATGGCAGGCCGGCATGATCGGCAATTCCTTTGGCAATCAGGCCGCCCAGATTGGAGGCGTGATGCGTTTGGACACAATGTTGCAAATCGTAGACCATCGCTTCATTCACGGCGTAAGTTCCGCCGGGAATCGGTTTCAGCGCGCCGCCCCGACCAACAACTGCATGCAGCTCAGCAACCGTAAATCCATGGCGGACCAGCGCCTGTTCGACGAGTTCCCGGCGATAGTCATACTGGGCGTAAATATCGGCAAAGTGACTCAACTCTTCCTTGTTGTGACGAATCACTTCTTCAAACAAGCAGTGCGTTTCCTCATAAAGGGCGATTTTGGTTGATGTCGAACCTGGATTAATCGCTAATACACGGTACTTTTTTTTCATGGTTCCGCCTCCACTCACTCATATCATTTCGCTAATTATTTATCTGCTGCCTAGTTGCATTGCCTGTTTGAACTCAGCCGCCGTTCGCACCATCTCCGCCGCATTTTCCAGCCCCGCCTTAGTAATCGGATCGCCGCCGATCATCCGGGCCAGTTCATTTAGCCGCTCCGCCTCCGGCAATACCCGCACAAAAGTCTGCGTGCGTTCGCCGACCGGCTTCTTTTCGATGTGAATGTGCCGATCCGCCATCGAGGCGATCTGCGGCAGATGAGTAATGCAGAGCACTTGCTTCTGCCAAGCCACCCGGGCTATATTTTCCGCGACTTTGCGGGCCGTATGCCCGCCCACCCCGGCATCGATCTCGTCAAACACCATCACTTGCGCTCCGTCGTTGAGGGAACACACCGTCTTAATCGCCAACGCCACCCGGGAAAGTTCGCCGCCTGATGCAACTTTTGCCAAGGGACGAAGTTCTTCGCCCGGGTTAGCCGAAAACTCAAACAGTATCGAATCTCGTCCCGTGGGCGAGAATTTTTCCAGCATCTCCAGCAGCACGCTAAATTTGCCGCCGGGCATCCCCAGTTCCTGCAAATAGGCCTCGATCAGCCGGCCCATCGCCAAGGCGGATTTTTTCCGCTGATCACTCAACGCCACCGCTTTGGCCTGCAGGTCTTTTTCCTGCCGCTGCAACTGTTTTCGCAAGTCCTGCAAGATCTCATCATGACAGCTCAACTCTGCAACTTCCTTGTTGGCGCGCTCGACATACTCAAGCACTTCCGCTACAGATCCGCCATATTTTTGTTTTAACCGCTGAATCAAATCCAGCCGGTCCTGCAGACGGGACAATTTGGCCGGATCATATTCCACCTGGTCAAGATAGTCGCGCAGTTCCGGCGCCAGGTCGTCAAGCTGAACCACAATTTGCGCAATTTGTCCGGCATATTGGGCCAGTGATTGATCAAAACGGGCCGCACTGTCAAGCTGGCGACGGCATTCCTGTAAAATCGTAATCGCGCCTTTTTCTCGCTCATCGCCGTCAGACAGGCTGGACCAGACCGCGCCGACCGCGGCGCTGATTTTTTCCGCATGCGCCAGCAAAGAAACTTGCGCCGGCAACTCGGTTTCCTCGGCTTCTTTAAGCTTGGCCGCCTCAATTTCGCCAATCTGCCACTGCAACATATCCAGTCGCTGAACGCGTTGGCGTTCGTCACGATCAAGCGCGGCGATTTTTTCTTTGGTCTGCCGCCATGCAGCGAAGTCGGCCTGATAATCGGCCAATACCGGTGTAATCGCACTATCCGCGCCATCTAGCAGATCCAAGTATGACTCAGGCCGCAATAAAGCCTGGTTCTCATGTTGTCCGTGCATATCCAGCAGCAGATCGCCAATTGTGCGCAGCAAAGACAACGGCGCCGGCGTGCCATTCACTGTCACGGTGTTCTTCCCCTGCCGCGATACGGATCGACTAAGAAACAACAATCCGTCAACTTCCTGGGGAATTGCCTGTTCCGTTAGCAACGCCTGCAGCGCTTTGTGTTGCTGCAATTCAAACACCGCATCAATCCGCAACTGATCGCAGCCGCTACGGACCATTTCGACCGAAGACCGCCCGCCCAACACTACGCTCAGGGCATCAACAACCATCGACTTGCCTGCCCCGGTCTCGCCTGTCAACACATTAAAACCGGTGTCAAACTCAATTTCTGCTTGTTCAATCAAAGCGAAGTTGAGGACTTTTAATAATTGCAACAATTGAATCGCCTCTACATCATGGATTCAAAACGCTCCACCACTTTGGGGACATCCTTTTCCGGCTTGACCACAATAAAAATCGTATCATCGCCGGCCACGGTGCCGATGATTTCCGCCCAACGGATGTTGTCCAGCACATAAGCCACGGCCTGGGCTGTTCCCGGCAGCGTCCTGAGCACGACGATATTGCCGCTGCTGTTGATGGTCAGGACCGAATCCTGAAAGGTCTTTTCCAACCGGGCCACAGATACCGTTATGCTGTGTTCGGACGGAAATGCATAGCGATGACCGCCGTCTCCCGTAGGAACCTTGACCAGCATCATTTCCTTGATGTCCCTGGACACCGTCGCTTGCGTCACGTCGATGCCTTCACTGCGCAGAGCATCCGCCAACTCGTCCTGGGTCCGGATCACCAGACGTTCTACGAGTTCTTTGACCTTAATTTGCCGATGAATTTTCATGTGGGTTCCTCCTCGCTTTGCCAATAGTATAGAGGATGGCTGGATTATTACATTGGTTGATAAAGCTCAGTCGTGTTGCGACATATTGCGACTGCGGACATTGGGACAACAATTCTTCCAGATAGGCTATTTCAGACCGTCCTGGCGCATGGCCGGGGTAAGCGACCATGGTAATGCGCCCGCCCGGAACCAACAGTGCAAGCAGACTCGACAAGGCAAGTCCTAACGATTCAGGCTTGGTGGTCAGGCAATGATCCTGGCCTGGTAGATAACCCAGATTAAAAACCGCCGCATCCACCGGCGCCGCAATATATTCAGTCAGCTGCGCATGATCGTCATGAATCCAGTAAATTTTTTCCTGATAGCCATGTCTGGCAATCAGCTCCGTAGCAGACCGAATCGCCGCCAATTGGATATCGACGGCCACAACCCGGCAATTATCCGGCGTTTGCCGGCAGAGAAACAAAGTATCGTTGCCATTTC
>JBGSKE010000054.1:0-7468 GCA_041741355.1 Negativicutes bacterium
GGGGCCGATGGCGGTGGCAATCATGGGCGGATTGTTGGTGGCTACCGTGCTGACCCTGATCTATCTACCGGCGGCGTATGCCGCCTGGTTCAAAGTAAGACGGCCAGAATAACAGATGAAAGTTCATTCGCGAAATAAAAACTAATGAATGATTGATTAAAGCTTGTATTACAAGTATCGCCGCTGATTTCTGCAAAGAAGCAGCGGTGATTATTTTTTCGCTGCTATACAGAAGGAAAACAATTGCGCTCCTTACAAACGCATATTCGACAGTGCTGATGCCTAAAAGGCAAGGTGTTTATTCATGCACGTGTTTACGGAATAAACAAATGGTATTTTCTCCACCCAGCAGGGATTTTGTCGCAACAGAGCGAATAAAGGGAAAATTAGTCGTTGTACCTGATTTACAGGTGTTATCTATTGCTATCCACTGTTTCAGGCGAAAATCGGCTGATTGGTAAGATTTGTGTGGATTAACCTGGCAGGACGATTCAGGGCAAGGGGGGATGGTTTCAAGAGTAGCATACTCGTTAAGCAAAAGCCGGAAACTATAGAAAGTATTGTTTGTTGTGGAAGTGGAAAAGAAGAAGGAGGTTCTCGTGCATGTCAGAAGAAAAAAAAGAGGTTTGTGAGACCCCAAGTGTAAAAGTTCCTTGGACAGGGTATGTCGCACTGGTGTTCGCCGTGATATTTTTTTCCGGACTGCTTGCCAGTCAGAAAGGTTGGATTACCGCATTTGACTTCAATGCATTGGCCGGAAAATTCGGTGTGATGAAAGAAGCTGCCAAATCGACATTCCGAGGAATGGGAGGATTTGGCGCCCGTGATGGTTTTATGTTTGCTTTTGGGTTGTTGCCGACGGTTATGCTGGCTTTAGGTATGGTGGAAATCATCGACCACTTGGGTGGTTTGAAAGCTGCAGAAAAAATACTGTCCCCTATTTTACGGCCGATTTTGGGAATCCCCGGCATTTCCGGTCTGGCTATGGTTACCAGTTTTCAGAGTACTGACGCCGGTGCCGGCATGACACGGATGCTGAAAGAAACTGGCTGTATCACTGAAAATGAGAAAACCATATTTTGCGCTTTCCAATTTTCTGCCGGAGGAACGGTAACAAACTATCTGGCATCAGGCGCAGCACTTTTTGGCTTTATTACGGTGCCAATTGTATTGCCACTTGTTTTGATTTTTGCATTAAAGGTGTTTGGGGCTAATTTGGTGCGATTGTATTTGAACCGGTTTGAAAAGGAGAGTGTCTAAATATGGCGGCTGAACAGAAAAAAACATTGCCTGACATTTTTGTCGAAGGTGCCCGCAAGGGTTGGAATGTTGGGATAAGCAGTATTATTCCCAATGTAGTTATGGCCTTTGTGCTGATTCACGCATTGCAGATCTCAGGGCTGCTCGCAGTTCTAGGAAAGATTTTCAACCCTGTAATGGGGTTGTTTGGCTTGCCTGGGCAAGCGGTTATGGTGCTTGTCGGAGCCTGGATGTCGATGGGGGGCGGTGTTGGAGTTGCTGCTGGTTTGTATGCGGCGAAAGTTCTTACGCCTACGCATGTTACTATTTTGCTGCCGGCCATTTTTTTGATGGGAGCCCAACTGCAGTATATGGGGCGATTGTTGGGGACTGCCGGAATTCAGGGGCGTTATTATCCAATGCTGTTTGGTGTTAGCATTTTGAATGCAGTCATTTCGATGATTATCATGCGATTTTTTGCGTAAGCAATGAGGTTAGATAGGAGGCTAAACAGATGAGCAACAAAGAAGTGCGAATTCAGGAATCCTATGATGCATTGCATGCAATGCCGGAGGTTGGTTTTGCGGAATTCAAAACCTCGGCCTGGCTGGCTGAAAAAATCAAAACCGCAGGCTTTGTCGTGACAACCGGAGTCGGCGGCACCGGTATCGTTGCCGTTCTCAACGGCAAGGAACCGGGGCCGGTCGTTGCGTTGCGAGCCGATATGGATGCATTGGCGCATGTTGTCGACGGACAGGATGTATGCGTTCATTCCTGCGGGCATGACGCGCATTGTGCGATGGTGCTGACGGCGGCTGAAGAAATTGCAAAAACCGGGATCAAACGCGGAACATTGAAGATCCTGTTTCAACCGGCAGAGGAAAAACTTTTTGGTGCTACCCGCATGATTGAAGCTGGTGTATTGGATGATGTGGAGATCATCCTTGGGATTCATCTGCGGCCCGGTCAGGAGGCAAAAACAGGACAGGCAACGCCGGCGTTGTACCACGGTTCCAGTTACATCATGGAAGCGACGATTAGCGGGCAAACGGCACATGGCGCCCGTCCGCACCTCGGGGTCAATGCAATCGATGCAGCAGCGGCAGCGATCAATGCGATCAATGCTATTCACATCAATCCCGTGATTCCTGCCACTTGCAAGGTTACCAGGCTGCAAGCCGGCGGGGCGACGCTCAACCAGATTCCCGATCGCGCAGAGTTGGCGCTGGATTTGCGGGCACAACAAAATGATGCGATGAAGGCGTTGCTGGTTAAAGCGGAAAACGCTATCAAAGCTGGCGCAGCGACTGTTGGCGCTACAGCAACGACGGTTGTCAAAGGAGGCGTTCCGGCGGCGGAATACCATCCGGAGGTTGTTGACCTGGCCCGCGAAGCGATTCGGGCCGTGCTCGGCGAGGCCGGACTGCTAGATCCGATCGTGACGCCGGGTGGCGAAGATTTCCACAACTTTGTCCAGGCCAAACCTTCGTTGAAAGCGGGCTACATCGGGCTCGGCTGCGATTTGACACCAGGCTTGCATGACCCAACGATGAAGTTTGACCGGTCCGCAATGATCAAGGGCACGGAAATTCTAATGGTTATGGTAGATAAATTGCTGAAATAACAAATGATGGAAAATACCCCGGCTTTTTGCCGGGGTATTTTTTTGCAGGGATTTCGATCGTGATTCACGAATAAATGCAGCAAATCCTATTGCTGCATTTTATTCGTGCGGCAAAGGAAAAAAGGAGGGGTAATGATGGCAAGAACACGGTTACAGGCGATGTTGCTAGGCTGCCTGACGCTTCTGTTCCTGGTTTTTTCGTCTCTGGTAGCGGAAGCTGCCGTACTCCAAAATAACGCCAGTTATTACATTGATAGCCGACATAGCTTGTCAGCTACCTTCAAAGCGGGAACATCAGCGTCATTCCGACCGGATGGCAGCATATCGTCCGGTACGATTCTGTACAATACCAGTTTGTATATTAACGAGAATCGGAGCCTGTCAGCCGCTTTTAAAGCAGGGACGGTGACTTCGTTTAGCCCGGCGGGCAGTGTGACGACTGGCACATTGCAGCACAATAACAGTCTATACATAAGCGCGAATCGGAGTTTGTCAGCGGCATTTATGGCGGAGAAGGAAACGTCTTTTACTCCGGCTGGAAGCGTGGTTGCAGGCACATTGCAGTACAATACCAGCTTGTACATCAGCACGAACCGCAGCTTATCGGCTGCTTTCAAGGCGGGGAAACCGGTTTCATTTCGCGAACAAGGCAGTGTCCTGAGTGGAACGTTGCAGTACAATACCAGCCTGTATACGAATACAGCGCACTCCCAATCGGCTTCTTTCCGGGCGGGGACAGTAGTGACGTTCCGCCCGGACGGCAGCGTCCAGTAGTGATTTGAGCAGTAAGCGACAAAAGACGGGCCCCCGCGGGTCCGTCTTTTGTCGCTTTTGTAGTACGCCACGTCAAGACAATATGTTGATTTAGCTGCATCAGCAGATGAAATTGCGTTCGCTATTGTTTATTCTTCGGCATGTTTTGCATCATCGCATTCATATCTTGAATCTTCACGCCGGCTGGCAGTTTGAACAAATCGGCTGATTGGGCGCCGATTTTCATGTTTTTGTATTCAATCGTCATCTTTTCGCCTTTCTTGCTGATGATTTCCTGTTTCATCGGCAGGCCGTAGTCTTCACGTAGCCACATTTTGGCAGTAGCGCCGTCTTCTTTGTCGATGAAAGTGATTACGCGGCATTTAACCCCTTCGTATACAACTGTTTCGAGTGACTTAATTGAATCCTTGACTGCATTGTCCTGATAATCAGCAGGATTTTCCGGTTTTCCTTCCATTCCAGCAGGCAAGTCTTTGCCGGAAAACTTCATTGCGGTATTCTCGTCGGGACTGTACATATAGGTAATGTCGCCATCGACGATCGTAATCATTTTTTTGCCTTCAAACGAATTTTCAACCCGCATTTTATCTTTGTTGCTCCACAGTTTGCTGGTATTGGAGAAGCCGGGTGCGGTCATGACCATGTCGTAAGAGAAGCCGGGGGCGTTTTTGGCTTTCATCATGATCGCCGCAATTGTCTCTTCTGCCGCCGTAGCCGATTTCGCCGGCGCAGCGGGTGCGGAAGCCGCCGGTGCGGAAGCCGCCGGTGCGGCCGGTTTGTCAGGTGCTTTTTTGTCGCCACCGCCGCAACCGCTCAGCAGCAATAGTGTGGCAATCAACAGGATGACTGAGGCTAAGTGGGGCTTTGTTTTCATTCAGTAAACATCTCCTTCATTTGTATACCATTGTTGTAAGGTGAAAAAATAACATTATGTATATTCGCGGCGAAATTAAAGAATCCTTTGATTGCTTGCCGTGAATTCAATCAATGATCCTTCAGGATCGGGTTGCAGGTGATGTTTGCTATTTGATTGAAAGAGTGTTTGTGTAATAATGTAAAATGTGATGAAAAACAATACAATTATTACGACAAATGTGATATAGTAAAATCGCGTGTGCGCCACCTGCTGCTATTTGGCTGAATAGGTGATGTACTTAAAGCAAACAGGATGTTTGCTATTATAGTTAGGGCAAACTCGCCGAAAGGCGGGGACGCAAAGCCGTGGGTCTAAGGGCGGAAAAGCCTAAGATTGCCAGGTTGCATGATTTCTTGCGAAAGGACGGAATGCAATCTGTCCTTTTTCTTATGTTTTATTACGGATTAAGATTGAGGCGGGTGAGGACTTGAAAAAGCGGTACAATTGGGGAATTGCTGTTTTGTTGCTGCTCGTCTGCGCGGGCTGCGGGCAAAGCGTGAAAGAAAATAAATCTCCACCGCAACAAGTTTCTGCAACAAGATTGGTCGTTGCGGGATCCGGTTCAAATATTATACTGACAAGACATTTGGCGGCGGAATACTCGCGACAATCGGGGAAAGAAATCGTTGTGCCCGGCAGTATTGGGACAACCGGAGCGGTCAAGGCAACTCGCGAAGGCGCTATAAAGCTTGGTTTGGCATCGCGACCGCTTACGACGCGTGAACTGGAGCAAGGATTAAAGCAAATTCACTATGCGGCGGTGGGGCTGGCGGTAGTAGTTAATCCCTCGGTGCAGGAAATTGAGCTGGATAGTCATACGTTAACGCAAATATATGCAGGGGAAAAAACTGCGTGGAGCAATGGCGCTCCGATCACTGCGCTGTGCATGTATGCGGCGGATTCGACCAATGAAGTCTTGGCTAGTCAAGTAGCTGGATTTTCGTCTGCGCTAAAAAACGCATTGGCAAAAAACGACTGGAAGGTATTGTATAGCGACGCAGCAATGCTGGAAACGTTAATCAGGACCCCGCAGGCGATTGGCTTTGTTGATTCTGTGGCATTGGCGGAAAAATCGGCGCAATTGAAGCCAATGAAATTTAATGGCGTGGACATGACGAACGAAAATATACAAACAGGGAAGTATCCGTTGAAAAAGGATTTGTATTTTATTTTTCAGGGAACCTTGTCTGATGAAGCGCAGCTGTTTGTGGATTTTTGCCTATCTGATGCCGGTCGCCAAGTTATCCTTTTCTATGCAGCGGCGCCTGTGCGCCGAGCAGAGTAAATATGCACACATTGAACGCAAAGGCATGCCTGCCAATCCGGTTCAAACTGCTGACTCTCGGCGTTGCGTTTTTAATTGCCGTTGCGCCGACGGCATTGTATTTGTTCCACGAAGTACAGCACTTGCAGGAGAATTCGCGTCAATATAGTCAGGTGCTAGAGGAGCGGTTGCAACAGGCGATTGCCGAAAATCAACTGCTGTGGCAGTATTCCGTACCGAAGTTTGTTGAAGTTGACCGACATCGACAATGGTATCCCAACATTGTGAATGTAGCAGTTTATGACAAGGGGGGGCGGATGATTTATGCGGAGGGATCCAGCAAAACCTCGGCTACGATAGTGCTGCCACATCGGCGCGACTTGTTTTGTCAGGGAGAAATCTGCGGTATGATTCATGTGGAGAGCCAAGTCGACAGTGCGTTGTTATGGGCGGCACAGCTTTTTTTGTTGGGGTGCTGCGTTGGCGGTAGCCTGGGTTACGGAGTTTATGCCTGCTCGCGCCGACTGTTGCAGCAGGTGGAAGAATCAAAACACGCTTTATTGCGTAATTTGGAGATCCATGATGCAACAACCGGCGTTTATTCCATTGTCTATATCAGCCAGGTTTTGCATCAGTTGATCGCAAAACCTGATACTTTGACGGCGGTATTGATGATTGATATTGATTTTTTCCGTAATTATAATGATTTGCATGGTCATGAACAGGGAAATCATGTTTTGGTGGCGATAACCAAGCTGATGCAGCAACAATTGCGGCCACAGGATATTGCCGGACGCTTTGGCGGCGAAGAGTTTATTGTTGTGTTGCCGGACACTTGCCTGCAGCAAGCATTGCAACAAGCCGACCAGATTCGTGTTGCAGTGGAAGCGTTTGATTTCCCTGGCGCCGAGTTCCAGCCTAGAGGGCGGTTGACGGTTAGTATTGGCGTAGCTTCCAGTGAATCGGCTGCAACATGTCAGGAACTGTTTCAACAGCTAGACAGTGCGATATATAAAGCAAAAAGCGCCGGCCGTAACCATGTGTGCGCTTTTTCCGCCGCCGGGTCAGCGCCTCAGTCAATCAATTTGCCAATGCAATTGCCGCAGATGAAAGCCGAGGTTACCCGCAAGTTTATTGGACGATATTTCCATGGTGCGGAAGAGACGGCGCCGCAGCTCCATGAACCGACAATCAGGGCTTTTTTGAAAGCCTTGGAAATTTGGGATCCCGGTACGGTTCAACACTCGTTTCGCGTGAACAAGATTGCTATGGAAATCGCCAACGCGATGGAATTGCCGCGAACAGACAAGTTAATCCTCAATTTGGGCACCTTGCTGCACGACATTGGCAAACTGACGATCGGCGATACGGTGCTGGCTAAACCGGGGCCGCTGACGGAAGAGGAATATGCTGTGATGAAAAACCATCCGCAAGTGGGATTTGACTTGATCAAGGGTGAGCCCGGTTTGCGGAAGGCAGCGGATGTGATCATCATGCATCATGAACGGTTTGATGGAACGGGATATCCATTGCAGCTGGCCGGCAAACAGATTCCTCTGTTAGCAAGGATTTGCGCTGTAGCGGACGCAATGGATGCGATGATGACCGACCGGCCCTATAGCAAAGGGAAAGCGCTGGCGGCGGTGCGCGA
>JBGSKE010000055.1:0-2661 GCA_041741355.1 Negativicutes bacterium
CCCGCGATGATCGACATAGCCGGACAGCAGCACCGGTTCCGCCGCCAATCGCCCCTGCCAGTCAGCGCCCGGCCCAGGCATGATAAACAACCCCACCGGGTCCAGCTTCCCTTGGACGATCGCATTGGTCACCAACGTGGTCGATAACGCCACCCGCTCGATGCGCTGCGTCTCGATCCCCTGCAGGATTTCGTCCAGCGCGGTCAGAATGCTCGCCAGCACCTGGCCGTGTTCGGATGCGACCTTGATTTGCCGAATCACTTTGCCGGCATCGAGCAGTACCGCATCGGTATAGGTGCCGCCGACATCAATTCCGACTAACATGTTGGCTGTTTCCTTTCATCGCCTGAATCGCGCAACCGATCGCGCCATTAATTTGCGGCTGCGGCGGAACTACGACCTCGCTGCCGGTTTCCTCACGCACCCAGTGGGCCACAGCCGGCCCGAGCGCCACCCCGCCGGTAAAGACAACCGTCTTGCTTGCCAGTGCCAGCAACATCGGTTTGATGCGGCGAAAAATCGAATAGTTGACCCCAGCGGCCAGTTCCGCCACCGGGACCCCTTCCACAATCCGGCCGATCAGTTCAGACTCGCCGAAAATCGCACAGGTCGCCGACAATTCAATCGGATTTAGATAGTGGCGGCTCATTTCATCGAGCGAAATTCCCAGTACCGTCGCCATGTTTTCCAGGTAACGCCCGGTGCTGGCCGCACATTTGTCATTAAGCTGAAAATCGTCCATCCGGCCGCCGCGTACCCGAATCACCTTGCTATCCTGACCGCCCAGGTCGAGTAGCGTAAAATCGGTCAGCCCGGTCTGCCAGAGCGCGCCGATCGTATGCGCTTTCAATTCGGAAATAATTTCCGCACCGACAATATTCAGCGAGTTACGCCCATAGCCGGTCACCGTCAACACAGACGGCGGCCGGGAAATCAGCGCGTCAAAATTGACGGCAAACCCGTCGGCGGTATGCACGCCGCACTGTTTATAAAAATGCGCGGTTTCCACCACTTTTTGCTCGGTAATCGCCGTCCCGTCGAATACGACGAGCTTGACGGCCCGACTGCCAAGGTCCATCCCGCAATACAACCGGCATCCCTCACTTCAACATTTCGATAAACCCATCGACCCGCAGACGAGTCCGGGCATCCAAACAACCCGGCTTGTCGCCTTCGATCGTCAGGATTGGCAGATTCAGTTTTTTGCGCACGATCATATCTTCGATCTGCCGGTAACAGAAACTCTGCACATAATGAATCACGCCATCCAGCTGGCGGCGTTCTATTTCTGCCTGGATATCCTCAATCCGGTAGAAAATGCCGTGCGGATAGGTGTAGCGGCGATACTGTTCGATAATGTCCGCTTCGTCATATGGCATCGCAAACTGACGTTGCACTTCATTAAATACGACCCGAGCGCCCATCGACTCGACATGGTCGTACAAGTCGGGGAAAATTGGCGGCACACCGATATAACCCAGTCGCAATTTCTGTTTGCGTGGCGGCGCTATTGCAGCAGTCGCCAGAAATTCATCCAGTTCCCGTTCAAACTTCGCCACGTCACTGTTGAAATCACTGCAGCAGATTTGCCACAAGTGGTTATCCACGCCACCGACCCTGTTTTCAGCCCAGGTCAGCCTATCCACTTCGGCGACTTTACGCCGGATCCGGTCCAGCTCCGCCTTCACTTCCAGCACCCGGTCCCAGTTGGCGCCCAGCGCACTGGCCATCTTTTGCATCTGCAGCCGCAACATGTCTACGTCGCGGTCAAATGGATAGGCAAAGGGAATGATCTGTACACCGGCCAATTGCCAGGTTTCCATCAATGCATGGGTGTTGCTGCAATCGCCCTGGGTCACCGCCACCACTGCATCGACACAGTCCGTATCGACCACCGTCGAGTACAGCCCCTTGATCCAGCCGCAAATATTGCGCGGATAGCCGGCGTCTTCGGCTGCTTCCACCCGCCGCACCGGGTCCGATCCGGTAATAAATATGTTATTCAGGTCCACCGGCACATGGCCGCCAGCCAAAATGATCTCGACCGGCACCGTGGTCGTCATGCCAATCCGCGCCAAAGGTTCCACTCCTCACTGCAACTCTGTTTCCATCATACTATGGGGCAGGGCGAAAAAAAAGAGGGGCTAGCCCCTCTTGGCGGCAGCGGCCGCATAGTTCTTGATAATTACGATCGGCGTCTGTTGGTTGCCGTTGCCGAAGGGGTTGTCAATCAGGATCCGCGACAATTCGGTCGGCTGCAATCCCTCGGTCACGCCGAGAACCGCCGCCCGTTTCAGGTCGTTGACGTCGGCCACCGCCGCGCCGTAACAACCGAGCCGCGCTTTGATCGCTTCCGCCACGTTTACCGGCTCCTTCGGTCCAAACACCAACACCTTGTCAAACGGCGGCATCGTCCCGGTCACATCATCGATCAATGCGGCCTGTTCACCAGCCAGTCGGTAGAACACGCCCGATTTGCCGAACACCTTGGCAATTCCGCCGACAATGAACGCAAACAGCACACGCATTGCGCCGCCTTCGTCCATCGTCACCTGCATGCCGCAGGCGCTGGAGCAGCTGGAGTCGCGATGGACAAAACGGGACAACACATGCGCCAACATACTGGGGTTCATCTCTTCTGGCCGCCGGTAACGGCCCTGG
>JBGSKE010000056.1:0-2747 GCA_041741355.1 Negativicutes bacterium
TAAAAATAAAATATATAGCAATCCTAAATTGAAAATAGATCCGGCAAAAAATGAATTAACAATTGAATATCGTAGAATAGAGAAAAAATATGGCGCGCAAGTAACTGGCAACCTCGTGCCAGTTAAAACTGCAATGCCAAGCAGCGGGTATATTGCGCCGACTGCTAATCCGGCTACGCCCTCGGTTGCTAGGACGGCGGCAAGAAATAACCGCGCTGCTGCAAGCGGTGTCGTCACCGGGACCGATGCCAAAGGAAACTATTTGCCGGCGAATCCTGCGGCAAAGCGCACAGTCAAGCCGGTAACATCTGAAGTGTATTCTGACTTGTTAAAGCAAGTAATGACTGTCAATGAGCGGACGCAAAATGTTGGCGGCAAGGTCAGGATATCAGGCGGGGTTAGACTTCATTACGCAGTAAATGCGGGTTCTGGTACCTGGGCGAAAAACTCGTCTGGCCTGCGGGCGGATATTGCGGCAGAAACACAACTGGATAAAGACTGGCGATTGTTCGCGGGATTGTCGGCGAAAAAAAGCTTTTTGAATTACGATGATAAAATCGATTATCGCCTCTATTTAATGAAGAACATCGGCACGTCAACATTCCGTATCGGTTCGTTTGGTTATTTTATGGCAGATGGCAATATTTATGATGACTCTTTTGACGGTTTGCGCTTTGATTTTGGCGAAACTTTTCGCTATACCTTTAGTTACGGCAACACCAAGTATAGCAAAGATACTTTTGTTGCTACCGCCCGATACGACGATTATGACTACACGCTCGAAGCGGGCGCCTATCTGTTCAAAAGAAACGACGATGATGCACAGTCGAATATTGTTACATTTAGCGGCATGTACAAGTTTAGCAACTTTACTCTTGGCAGCATGGCCTTGATTTCAAACCGAAAGGATGATAATGGCGCAAACTTTGGCTATGTACACAGCTTTGTTTACGGAGAGCTAAAACCGTGGCGCAAGGGCACCTATAATATTTGGGCAAAATATTATAATCAGCCTAAATATACATATATTGCTCCGGGAATGAATGGTCGTGGCGGCTGGATGCAAGGGTTTAAAGGGATCGGTTTGGGCATAAACTATACTTTTTCGGAAAATTTTGTTGGCTCGCTGGAGTACTATAATTTGATGGATATGACGAGCGGCGCCACAGGTAGCACTTGGTGGGGCTCGTTGACTCACTTTTTCTAAACAGATTTCGTGAAATGGGTGATGAAAAATGAGCATAAACATAGTGAAACGGATTTTGAATGGACAAGGGAAAGTTGCGGTCGCCGGCTTGGGCTATGTCGGGTTGCCGCTGGCGGTGGCATTTGCCGAAAAAGTCAACACGGTCGGTTTCGATGTAAATGCTGATAAAATTGCCCTGTACAAAAGCGGCATCGATCCGACAAATGAAATTGGCGATGCGCAAATACAACAAACAAAACTGGAGTTTTGCAGCGAACCTGCCTGTCTGCGACAAGCAAGCGTAATTATAGTGGCGGTTCCCACGCCAGTCAACGGCGATAAGACGCCCAATTTGGGACCTATTATCAGCGCCTGCGAAATTGTTGGCGCGAATATGGCAAAAGACTCCATTGTGGTATTTGAATCTACAGTGTATCCCGGTGTTACCGAGGATCTTTGCGTACCGATCCTTGAGAGCCGTTCCGGGCTCCAGTGCGGGCGAGATTTCAAGATTGGCTACTCGCCGGAAAGAATTAATCCCGGCGACAAAGTCAATCGACTGCAGACGATTACCAAAATTGTTTCCGGCATGGATGAAGAAACAGTGGAAGAACTCGCCGAACTGTATGGAATCATTATCAGCGCGGGGATCTATAAAGCAACAAGCATCAAAGTGGCTGAAGCGGCGAAACTGGTTGAGAATGCGCAACGCGATATAAATATTGCCTTTATGAATGAATTGGCAATGGCGTTTGATCGAATGGGAATTCGTACGATCGACGTAATTAAAGCGATGAATACAAAATGGAATGCATTGAACTTTTATCCCGGATTAGTTGGCGGTCATTGTATTGGCGTCGATCCGTATTATTTTATCTACCAGGCTGAGATGCTCGGCTATCACTCGCAAATTATTGCTGCCGGTCGGCAAGTCAACGACCGGATGGGCGCTTACGTGGCCGACGCAATTATAAAAAAAATGATCCAAGCGAAACAAGACGTCAGCAAAGCGCAAATATATATTATGGGGCTGACATTTAAAGAAAACGTTCCTGATATGCGCAACTCGAAAGCGATTGATGTTGTAAAACAGCTAAGCGCCTATGGCCTAAGCGTGAATATCGTTGATCCCTTCGTTGACAAAAGCGAACTTCACCAGGAACTGGCGTTGGAACTAACGGAGTTGAGTGATGTCAGCGAAGCAGACTGCTTGGTGTTTTTGGTGGCGCATCGCTGCTTCGCCGAACTCAGTATGGCTGATTTGGCGAAAATGTACCGGCGTGGTAGTAGTAGCGGCACACCTGTCGTGATCGATATCAAAAACATTTTCGATCAGGCGAAATTGGAAAGCGCCGGCTATTCGTATTGGAGTCTTTAAGTATAGCGCGGGGGGTATCGGCTTGAAGCCCAAAATTGTATCAGTGCTCATCGGCATCGTTTTGCTAGTAGGCTTGTCCTGGTTGTTTATCTTTCGCGATTACTTAGCGGCGCAACGAATGACGCAATATCGGCCAACGCAAGAATATCAGACCAAACAATATAGCAGCATTAGTTATGATGC